>NZ_JBNFMU010000182.1:0-59495 GCF_049942315.1 Pseudomonas wayambapalatensis | reverse complement strand
CCCGGGTCGGGGGGGGGGGGGGGGGTGGGGGTGTGTGCTTTTCGGGTTTGGGGGGGGGGGTTGGCCCGAAAAAGGGCCGGCCCTGCCTATCAACCTTCCACAGCCCCCTCAACCGGACGATCAAACGCAACGAACAACTGGTCCGCCGTGATCGCCCCCAGGTCCAGGCGCATGTTCGCCTCGAGCATCGCAAACAGCCGGGTGAACACCTCGAACACCTTGCAGTGATCCTCCATCCCCGAAAACGGGTTGTCGATCTTCTCGGCGATCAGCGAGCTCTCCTGCACCGCGTCGTACACCTCGCGCAGGGTGATCTCGCTGGCCGGGCGGGCGAGGGTGAGGCCGCCCTGGGCACCGCGCCAGGACTTGAGAATGTTGGCCTTGACCATCTGCGAAGCCAGGCTGCGCACCCGTGTCGGGTGCACCTTGACCCACTTGGCGATGGTCTCGGTGCGCAGTTTCTGCGGCGCGTTGGCGGCCACGAACGAGAGGATGTACGAGGCGGTGATCAGACGGGTCGATTGGCTCATCGGTAAAAATCCCTGGTGAATCGCAAAGTCGGTGTCCCTGTGAAAATCCATCTTGGCAGGGGCATGCCAATGAGTCTAATGTATTTGTCACGATGACAATTACAAATATTCGGTCATCGATGCCTGCGATCCTTCTTTCCAGCGGTTCAACAGGGGCAATGCCATGAGCGATAAGAACAACAAGATCACTCAAGCGATGCCCGACGGCGGCCTGCCACGTCGGGAGTTCCTCAAGTACAGCGCGGCGGCGGCGACCTTCGCCGGTGCCTTCTCCCTGGGCCTGCCCATGCCGGGCTGGGCCGAGCAGGCCACGCCCAAGGCCGGCGGTACCCTGCGCATGGGGCTGGCCGGGGGCAGCACCACCGACTCGCGTGACCCCGGCACCTGGGCCGACACCTTCACCTTCGTCGGCTTCTCGGCGGTCTACAACACCCTCAGCGAAATCAGCGTCGACGGCACCGCCATCCCGGAGCTGGCCGAACGCTGGGAGTCCACCCCCGATGCCAAGGTCTGGACCTTCTTCCTGCGCCAGGGCGTGACCTTCCACGACGGCAAGAGCCTCGATGCCGGCGATGTGGTCGCTTCGATCCAGCACCACCTGGGCGAGAAATCCACCTCGGCGGCCAAGACCGTCCTCGGTGATGTTGCCGTGGTGCGTGCCCAGGACGCCGCCACCGTGGTGTTCGAACTGCACTCGGGCAACGCCGATTTCCCCTATGTGGTCGCTGACTATCACCTGGTGATCATGCCCGCCAAGGACGGCGCCGCCGACTGGCAGGCCGGCACTGGCACGGGCGGCTATCGCCTCAAGCACTTCGAGCCGGGCGTGCGCATGGACCTGGTACGCAGCCCTGATTACTGGAAGCCGGGCCGGGCGCACTTTGCCAGCGCCGAGCTGCTGTCCATCGCCGATGGCGCGGCGCGGGTCAATGCGCTGGTCACAGGCCAGGTGGATGTGATCAACAAGGTCGACCTCAAGACCGTGGCGCTGCTCAAACGCAACCCGCAACTGGTGATCGAGGAAACCAAGGGCGCCCAGCACTACACCTTCCCCATGCTCTGCGACGCCGCGCAGTTCCAGGACAACAACGTGCGCCTGGCGCTCAAGCACGCCATCGACCGCCAGGCCTTGCTGACCTCGGTGCTGTACGGCTACGGCCAGATCGGCAACGACCACCCGATCCAGCCCGGCAGCCGCTTCATCAACACGGCCCTGGAGCAGCGCGTATACGACGCCGACAAGGCGCGCTTCTACCTCAAGCAGGCCGGCATGGACAGCCTCAAGGTACGCCTGCAGGCCTCCGACGCCGCCTACACCGGCGCGGTCGACGCCTCGGTGCTGTTCAAGGAGCAGGCGCGCAAGGCCGGTATCGACATCGACGTGGTGCGCGAGCCGGCCGACGGCTTTTTCACCAACGTGTGGATGAAGCAGCCGTTCACCACCTCGTTCTGGTACTCGAGCCTGACCGCCGACCGCATGTTCAGCATCGGCTACGCCAAGGGCGCGGCGTGGAACGAGACGCACTGGGACAACCCGCGCTTCAACCAGTTGCTCAACGCTGCCCGTGGCGAGATGAACGCGCCGCTGCGCCAGGAGATGTACAACGAAATGCAGGCGCTGTGCCGCGACGATGGCGGCGCCATCGTGCCGCTGTTCGCAAGCTCCGTTGCGGCGCGCTCCAGGCGGGTGATGCACGGCGGCGTCACCGCACCTTACGGTGAGCTGGACGGCCTGCGCCTGATCGAGCGCTGGTGGCAGGCCTGAACCCCATTTCGTTGCGAGGACCGTACGGTGAATAGTCTCTGCAAACTGCTCGCCCAGCGCCTGGCCCTGGGCCTGCTGTCGCTGCTGGCGGTGTCGGTGATCATCTTCCTGGCGGTGGGCATGCTTCCGGGCGACGTGGCCCAGGCCATGCTCGGCCAGGCCGCAACGCCGGAAACCGTGGCTGCGCTGCGCCTGCAGCTGGGCCTGGACCAGCCAGCGCTGACGCGCTTTTTCCACTGGGGCTGGCAACTGCTGCAAGGCGACCTCGGTGTGTCGCTGGCCAACCAGCGGCCAATCGCCGAGCTGATCGGCGCTCGCCTGGGAAACACCTTCAGCCTGGCGCTGCTGGCGGCGCTGGTGTCGGTGCCGCTGGCGCTGCTGCTGGGCATGCTGGCCGCTCTGTATCGCAACAGTTGGTTCGACCGGCTGCTCAACACCAGCGCCCTGAGCGCGGTGTCGTTCCCGGAGTTCTTCGTCGCCTACATCCTGATCCTGGTGTTCGCGGTGAAGCTGGCCTGGCTGCCAAGCATCTCCAACCTCTCCCCGGATGCCTCCCTCGGCGAGATTCTGGAGCGCTCGCTGCTGCCGGTGCTGACCCTGAGCCTGGTGGTGGTGGCGCAAATGATGCGCATGACTCGCGCCTCGCTGATCAACCTGCTCGCCAGCTCCTATATCGAGATGGCCCGGCTCAAGGGCATCGGCCAGGCGCGGATCATCTTCCGCCACGCCTTGCCCAACGCCCTGGCGCCGATCGTCAACGTGGTAGCGCTGAACCTGGCGTACCTGGTGGTGGGCGTGGTGGTGGTCGAGGTGGTGTTCGTCTACCCAGGCCTGGGCCAGTTGCTGGTCGACTCGGTGGCCAAGCGCGACATCCCGGTGGTGCAGGCCTGCAGCCTGATCTTCGCCGCCACCTACATCCTGCTCAACACCAGTGCCGACGTGCTGTCGATCGCCAGCAACCCGCGCCTGATGCATCCGAAGGGGTAGCCCATGAGCCTGTACACGCAATTGCGCCGTGCGCCGCTGAGTGCCAAGTTCGGCCTGCTGGTGATCCTGCTGTATGTACTGGTTGCGCTGTTCGCGCCGCTGGTGGCGCCGTTCGGCGAGACCGAAGTGGTCGGCGAGGGCTTCGCGCCCTGGGGCGGGCAGTTCCTGCTCGGCACCGACAACCTGGGCCGCGACATGTTCAGCCGCCTGGTCTATGGCGCGCGCAATACCCTCGGCATCGCTTTCCTGACCACCGTGCTGGCCTTCGCCCTGGGCGGGTTCTGCGGGCTGGTGGCGGCGATCCTCGGTGGCTGGATCGACCAGGGCATGTCGCGGGTCGTGGACATCCTCATGGCCATCCCGCAACTGATCTTCGCCCTGTTGATCCTCAGCGTGGTCGGCACCACCACCACCTCGCTGGTGCTGGTGATCGCGCTGCTCGATGCCACCCGGGTGTTCCGCCTGTCGCGGGCGGTGGCAATGAGCGTGGTGGTGCAGGACTTCGTCGAGGCCGCGCGGCTGCGCGGGGAGGGGCTGTGGTGGCTGGTCACCCGCGAGGTGCTGCCCAATGCCGCCGCGCCCTTGATCGCCGAGTTCGGCCTGCGCTTCTGCTTTGTCTTCCTGTTCATCAGTGCACTGTCGTTCCTCGGCCTGGGCATCCAGCCGCCAACCGCCGATTGGGGCAGCATGGTGCGCGACAACGCCGTGCTGATCACTTTCGGCGATGTCAGCCCGCTGCTGCCGGCGCTGGCGGTGGCGTTGATCACCGTGAGCGTGAATTTCGTCGTGGACTGGGTGCTGCACAAGTCCAGCGGCCTGAAGGAGTGCTGAGCATGAAACCGCTACTGGAAATCCGCGACCTGCACATCGAAGGTCACTCCGACGACGCCTGGCATCCGTTGGTCAAGGGCATCGACCTGACCCTGCAGCGTGGCGAGGTGCTGGGTTTGATCGGCGAATCGGGGGCCGGCAAGTCGACCCTTGGCCTGGCCGCGATGGGTTACGTGCGCGACGGTTGCCGCATCGCCCGTGGCTCGGTGTGCTTCGACGGCCAGGAACTGGTCGGCGCGGCACCTGAGGTGTTGCGCAAGCTGCGCGGCTTGCGGGTCGCCTATGTGGCGCAGAGCGCCGCAGCGTCGTTCAACCCGGCGCATCGCCTGATCGACCAGCATGTGGAAACCGCCGTGGTCAATGGCGGTATCGACCGCGCCACCGCCGAGGCCGAGGCGGTCGAGCTGTACCGTGTGCTGCGCCTGCCGGATCCGGAAAATATCGGCCGGCGTTACCCGCACCAGGTCTCTGGCGGCCAACTGCAGCGCGTGATGACCGCCATGGCCATGGCCTGCCACCCGGACCTGATCGTGTTCGACGAGCCGACCACCGCGCTCGACGTGACCACCCAGATCGAAGTGATCGCCGCCATTCGCGATGCGGTCAAGCGCTTCGGCAGCGCAGCGTTGTACATCAGCCACGACCTGGCCCTGGTGGCGCAGATCGCCGACCGCATCATGGTGCTGCGCCACGGCAGCCTGGTCGAAGAAGCCGCCACCCGCACCATGCTCGGTGCCCCGAGTCAGGACTACACCCGCTCGCTGTGGGCGGTACGCAGCTTCCATACCGAACCCAAGCGCAGCCAGGCGCAGACCCGGCCACTGCTCGAGGTGCGCAACGCCTCGGCCAGCTACGGTGCCCAGCCGGTGCTGCATGATGTCTCGCTCAAGCTGCAACGCGGCCAGACGCTGGCGGTGATCGGCGAGTCCGGCAGCGGCAAGAGCACCACTGCGCGGCTGATTACCGGGCTCTTGCAACCGAGCAGCGGCCAGGTGCTGTACGACGGTGAAGCCTTGCCGACCGACTACCGCCGGCGCAGCAAGGAACAGTTGCGGCGCATCCAGATGATCTACCAGATCCCCGACACCGCGCTCAATCCACGCCAGCGCATCGTCGACATCATCGGCCGGCCGCTGGCGTTCTACCTGGGGCTCAAGGGCAGGGCGCTGCGCGAGCGGGTCGCCGAGCTGCTGGAGATGATCGAGCTGGACCCGGCCAGGTTCATGGAGCGTCAGCCACGCGAACTGTCCGGCGGGCAGAAGCAGCGGGTGTGCATCGCCCGCGCGCTGGCCGCCGAGCCGCAACTGATCATCTGCGACGAGGTGACTTCGGCCCTCGATCAGTTGGTGGCCGAAGGTGTGCTCAAGCTGCTCGACCGCATCCAGCGCCAGTTGGGCGTGGCCTACCTGTTCATCACCCACGATGTGGCCACGGTGCGCGCCATCGCCGACGAGGTGATGGTGATGCAGCGGGGCAGGGTGGTGGATCAGGGGCGGCGCGAGTCGATCTTTACCCCGCCTTATCAGGATTACACCGGGCTGCTGTTCTCTTGCGAACCGCAGATGGACCCGGACTGGCTCGACCGCCTGTTGGCCGGTCGCGCCGCTGCTACTAACCAGCCAATTGCCGAAGGACAGCTTCCATGAACGTACTGATCGTCCACGCCCACCCCGAACCGCATTCGTTCACCGCCGCGCTGCGCGACCAGGCGGTGGAGACTTTCAAGGCCCAGGGGCATCAGGTGCAGGTCAGCGACCTGTACGCCATGGGCTGGAACCCGGTGGCCAGCGCCGAGGATTTCAGCACCCGTGAGAACCCCGAATATCTGGTCTATGCGCTGGAACAGCGCCTGGGCGTCAAGAGCGGCTCCATCGCCGCGGATATCCAGCAGGAGCTGGACAAGCTGCTGTGGGCTGATCTGCTGGTGCTGAACTTCCCGATCTTCTGGTTCTCCGCCCCGGCCATGCTCAAGGGCTGGATCGACCGGGTGCTGGTGTCGGGGGTGTGCTACGGCGGCAAGCGCTTCTACGACCAGGGTGGCCTGGCGGGCAAGAAGGCGCTGGTGACCGTGACCCTGGGCGGGCGTGAGCACATGTTCGGCGAAGGGGCGATCCACGGGCCGCTGGAGGACATGCTGCGGCCGATCCTGCGCGGCACCCTGGCCTATGTCGGTTTTGATGTACTGGCGCCGTTCGTGGCCTGGCACGTGCCCTACATCAGCGACGAGGCGCGGGGTGAGTTCCTGGTGCAGTATCGCCAGCGGCTGGAACAGCTCTCGGATGACCAGCCACTGGTGTTCCCGCGTCTGGAGCAGTTCGACGAGGCGCTGTATCCGTTGCGATGATGGGGCAAATGGCGCTGCCCGCCTGCGCATAGGGCGGGCGGCCTGGGCTCAGCCGTGCGGCACCGCGCTCTTGCCCGCGCTCCCGGCGTACTGCTCCTTCAGGTGCCCCTGGTCATCCAGCAACCAGGCATCCATGATCTCGCGCACCACGGGCCCGGCCACCCGGCCGCCAGCCTCGCCGTTCTCGATCATCACCGCCACCACGATGGAGGGATGCTCGGCGGGGGCGAAACCCACGAACAGGGCGTTGTCGCGGTGCCGCTCCAGGGTCTTGTCGCGGTTGTAGCGCTCGCCCTGGCGGATCGCCACGACCTGCGCGGTGCCGCTCTTGCCGGCAATCCGGTACTGCGCGCCAGCGGCGGCCGCACGGGCGATGCCGCGCGGATCATGCATGACCATCTGCATGCCCTGGCTGACCTGGTCCCAGGCGCGTTTGTCATGCAGCACGATGTCGGGCATCGGGTTCGGGTCGACCGGGTGCTCGCCACCCACGGTCATGGCCAGGTGCGGACGGTGCCACACCCCCTTGCTGGCCAGCAGGCTGGTGGCCTGCGCCAGTTGCAGCGGGGTGACCTGCATGTAGCCCTGGCCGATGCCAAGGATCAGGGTTTCGCCGGGGAACCAGGCCTGGCGGCGCGTGGCGCGTTTCCATTGTGCGGACGGCATCAGGCCGGGCGCTTCCTCGAACATGTCCAGCGAGACCTTCTGGCCCAGGCCGAACTCGGCCATGTAGTCGTGCAGGCGATCGATGCCCAGCTTGTGCGCCAGGTCGTAGAAGTAGGTGTCGTTGGAACGCATGATGGCGGTGTACATGTCCACCCAGCCATCGCCGCTGCGGTTCCAGTTGCGGTACTTGTGGTCGTAGTTGGGCAGCTCGTAGTAACCGGGGTCGAACACGCGGCTACCCGGGTTGATCACGCCGCTGTCCAGGCCGGCGATGGCCACTTCCGGCTTGACCGTCGAACCGGGCGCGTACAACCCGCGCAGCACGCGGTTGAACAGCGGACGGTCGATCGAGTCGCGCAGCGCGGCGTATTGCTTGAAGCTGATGCCCTTGACGAACAGGTTGGGGTCGAAGCTGGGGTTGCTGACCATCGCCAGCACGTCGCCCGTGGCCGGGTCCAGCGCCACCACCGCACCACGGCGATCGCCCAGGGCCTTTTCGGCGGCCTGCTGCAGTTTGGCGTCCAGGCTCAGGACGATATCCTTGCCCGGCACCGGATCGTGATGGCGCAGCACGCGCATGACCCGCCCCTGGGCATTGGTCTCGACTTCCTCGTAGCCCACATGGCCGTGCAGCTCGTTCTCGTAGAAGCGCTCGACGCCGGTCTTGCCGATCGACTGGGTGCCGCGGTACTCGGTGCTGTCGAGGGTCTTGGCTTCCTTTTCGTTGATCCGCCCGACGTAGCCGACCGAATGGGCGAAATGCTCGGCCAGCGGGTATTCGCGGATGAACTGCGGCTCGACGTCCAGGCCGGGCAGACGGAACTGATTGACCGCGATCAGCGCGATCTGCTCTTCGCTCAGGCCGAACATCAGGGTGACCGGTTCGAACGGCTTGCGGCCGCGGCGCAGGTCTTTGTCGAACTGGGCGCGGTCGTCGTCGGAGAGGTTCAGGACCTTGGCCAGGGCGTCGAGCACGGCGGGGGTCTGGCCGTTGGTGCGCTCGCGGGTCATGGTGAGGTTGAAGCTGGGCTTGTTGTCGGCCAGCACCACGCCGTTACGGTCGTAGATCAACCCGCGCTCGGGGGCGATGGGCAGCACGTGCACGCGGTTGTTCTCCGAGACCGCCGATTGCTGGTCGTGCTGCAGCACCTGCAAGACATACAGCCTGCCGATCAGCACGGCAACCAGGCCCAGGGTCAGCGCGGCGCAGACCAGCAGCCGGCGGTTGACCAGGTGCTTTTCCTTTTCGTGGTCCTTGAGGGGAATCGGCTGTGGCATGGGGGCTCGGTGACGTGATGACGAGTGAAGGCGAGGGCTGGCCCGCCGTGGGCCGTCTGCGGCCCCAAGGGCCGGGGATGCTACGCAAGCTCGGCGGTCGGCTCAAGGTCGGTCACGGCCAGCCAATAGCGTGACGTGCCGCCCACCCCGGTAACAGCGCGCTGGCGTGGAAGATGAAAATTCCTTCATCTGACCGCTGGCGCCCGGTCGCCGGCTGCGCACCACTGTCGATGTCAATTTCCGCCACCTATCGTCATGAACTGGCACAATCCCTTGTTTGCCTTATCCGGAGACTTCCATGCTGCGCATATTAGAGCGTTGGCTTGACCCTTTCCCACCCGACGAAGCCCCACCACCGCCCATGGGCCTGGCGCGGTTCATGTGGGCCTGCACGCGCGGTGCCCGCGGCTATATCGTGGCGCTGGCGCTGCTCAGCGCTGCAGTGTCGATCTACGAGGCCTGGCTGTTCGCCTTTCTCGGCCAGGTAGTGGACCTGCTCGCGACCTGGAAAGTGGGCGACGCGGTGACCGCAGAGGAGGCGAGGGTGCTGTGGGGCGCGGGTGCCGTGCTGCTGGTCAGTATCGGCCTGGTGGCGGGGCGCACGCTGGTGCAGCATCAGGTGCTGGCGATCAACCTGCCACTGCGCCTGCGTTGGGATTTCCATCGCCTGATGCTGCGCCAGAGCTTGTCGTTCTTCTCCGACGAGTTCTCAGGCCGGGTCACTACCAAGGTGATGCAGACGGCGCTGGCGGTGCGTGAGGTGCTGTTCACCCTGATCGAGATCCTGCCGGGTATCGGCGTGTACTTCGTGGCGATCATTGCCCTGGCTGGCGGCTTCGCGCTCAAGCTCATGCTGCCGTTCATTGCCTGGGTGGCGCTGTTCGGCCTGACCATGGTGTATTTCGTCCCGCGCCTGGGGCAGGTCGGCCAGGAACAGGCCCATGCCCGCTCGTCGATGACAGGGCGGGTTTCGGATGCCTACACCAACATCACCACGGTGAAACTGTTTTCCCACTCCCGGCGCGAGGCGCACTTCGCCCGTGCGGCGATGGAGGATTTCAAGCAGACCGGCTTTCGCCAGATGCGCCTGGTCAGCCAGTTCGAGATCGCCAACCAGGCGCTGGTGGTCGGCCTGATCATGGGCGCGGGCGGTTACGCCCTGTGGCTGTGGCACCAGGGCGAAGTGGGCGCTGGCGCGGTGGCGGCGATCACCGCCATGGCATTGCGCGTCAATGGCATGTCGCACTGGATCATGTGGCAGATGACTTCGCTGTTCGAGAACATCGGCACCGTGCAGGACGGGATGGTGACCCTGACCACCGGCCCCAAGGTCCAGGATGTGCCGAACGCGGGGGAGCTGGTGACCCACGGCGGGGCGGTGAGCTTCGATAATGTGCGTTTCAACTATAACGGCGAGCGCCAGGTGCTCGATGGCCTGAGCCTTGAGATTCGCCCCGGCGAGAAGATCGGCCTGGTCGGCCGCTCCGGTGCGGGCAAGTCGACGCTGATCAACTTGCTGCTGCGTTTCTATGACGTGGACAGTGGCGAGATCCGCATCGATGGGCAGAACATCGCCCAGGTCACCCAGGATAGCCTGCGCAGCGCCATTGGCATGGTCACCCAGGACACCTCGCTGCTGCACCGTTCGATTCGCGACAACATCGCCTACGGCCGCCCAGAGGCGAGCGAGGCGCAGATCCGCCGTGCTGCCGCCAGTGCCCAGGCCGATGGCTTCATCAGCCAGTTGAGCGACCGCCAAGGGAACACCGGCTACGACACCTTGGTCGGCGAGCGTGGCATCAAGCTGTCCGGTGGCCAGCGCCAACGCATCGCGATCGCCCGGGTGATGCTCAAGAATGCCCCGATCCTGTTGCTCGACGAAGCCACCAGTGCGCTGGACTCGGAGGTCGAGGTTGCCATCCAGGAAAGCCTCGATGACATGATGCAGGGCAAGACGGTGATCGCCATCGCTCACCGGTTGTCCACCATCGCGGCGATGGACAGGCTCATCGTGATGGATGAAGGGCGCATCATCGAACAGGGCACCCACGCTGAACTACTGGCCAGAAACGGCACCTATGCGCGGTTGTGGCAGCATCAGAGCGGTGGGTTCCTGGGAGAGGATCAGGGCGTGGTGGAGTCCACCGAATAGGCATCCTGCGACCGTTCGTCGCCAGGATTGCCTAGTCTGCATCCACAACGGCTGCTGGCGGGTACAGGAAGGTAGCAGTCATCGACTGCCCAACCGCGTACCCATCAGGAGTCCATCCCATGAAAATCCCGTTTGCCTCGATCCTGCTCGTATCGAGCTTCATGCTCGCGCAACAGGCTGCCCATGCTGCGGTGCCCGATGCCGTCAAGGTGCCCGCAGGCCACACGGTCATGCTCGAAACCGTCGGCGTCGGTGAAATCACCTACGAGTGCCGGGACAAGGCCAATGCGCCGGGCGAGACCGAGTGGTTCTTCGTCGGTCCCAAGGCGACCCTCAGCGACCGCAGTGGCAAGGCTGTCGGCGACTACTTTGGCCCGCCCGCCACCTGGCAGGCCAAGGACGGCTCGAAAGTCACCGGCACCCAGCTTGCCGTAGCCCCTGCAGGCAAAGGCGATCTGCCGTATCAACTGGTCAAGGCGAATCCGGCCGAGGGTAAGGGGGCAATGCACGGGGTCAGCTACATCCAGCGCCTCGCCACCCAGGGCGGGGTGGCCCCGGCAATGGCCTGCACAGCGCAGAACAAGGGGGCGCAGCAGATCGTCAAGTACCAGGCCGACTACATCTTCTGGTCTGCCAAATGACGCGTGGTTGAACTGACGCTTGGCAATGGATCATCTACGCTGCTCTACAAGCCCCGGCCGTAAGGCCGGGTGTCAGCGCCGACACAGGACCGTGCCGAGAGTGAATTCATCCGTTACGCCTTTCGATTTCCAGGGTTGCCTTGCCGCTTGCGCGCGGGGTGACCGCAGCGCCTTGCAGGCGCTCTACGACCATGAAGGTTCGCGTTTGCTCGGGGTGGTGCGGCGCATCGTGCGCGATGACGCCATGGCCGAGGATATCGTCCACGACGCGTTCATTCGTATCTGGACACGGGCGACCAGCTTCGATGCGACGCGAGGTTCGGCCCGGGGCTGGATCTACAGCATCAACCGCCACCTGGCGTTGAACGCCGTGCGCGACAGCCGACAGGAGACGGCGTTGGACGACGCGGACATCGTGACCTTGGTTGGAGAATTCGACGAGGGCGCCATCTGGTCAGGCTCTGCGAAGATCTATCGCTGCCTTGAGCAACTGCAGCCTGCACCGCAGCGGTGTGTCCTGCATGCCTATGTGGACGGCTGCAGCCACGCGGAAATCGCCAGCCTGATGGGGGCGCCGCTGGGTACGGTCAAGGCGTGGATCAAGCGAAGCCTCGAGGCGCTGCGGGAGTGCATGACATGACGCCGGGTTCAACCGATGACCCTTCGCAACTGCTCGACGTGCTGGCGGGGGAGTATGTGTTGGGGACGCTGTCTGCCGAACAGCGCGCTGCGGTGCTTGCGCGACTGGACCGCGAGCCGGACTTGCGGGCGGCTGTCGACCGTTGGGAGGCGCGCCTGCTCGAGTTGACTACGCTGGCTGAGCCGCAACGACCCAGCACGCGTCTGTGGCGACGGATCGACCGCAGTATTTCGGAGCAGGCGCGGCAGGTGCATCCGACAAGCCGATGGTGGAAGCGCCTGGGCCTGTGGCAAGGCGTGAGCGCCGCCGGCCTGGCGGCCACTGTGTTGCTGAGTCTGGCGCTGCTGATCACCCGGCCTGCGACGACCCACTACCTGGTCGTGCTGGTAGCGCCGACCGACCAGGTGCCCGGCTGGGTGGTGCAGGCCAGCGATGCGCGGACCATCGCGTTGATCCCGCTGGGTCGGGATCAGGTGCCAGAAGGGATGACCCTGCAGTTCTGGACCAAGGGCGAGCAATGGCAGGCGCCAGTCTCCCTGGGCCTGGTCAAGCCTGGCGAACAGTATCGCGTGCCGCTGCGCGACCTACCGCCTCTGGAGCCCAATCAGCTGTTCGAGCTGACGCTGGAAAAGGCTGGCGGATCGCCCACGGGCCGACCGACCGGCCCGGTGAAGTTCATCGGGCGTTCGGTGAAGGTCATTTGAAATTTAGTGACGGGCATCTGCTTGGCGGTACTAGTCACATTTAGTTACTACGAAATGGCATCAAATTGCCTTGTTGGCCCGATTCATGGGGGCTGAGCAGGTGGTTTGCCACCCAATGGTCACAAAGTTGTAATACAGCTGCTGCAAAGTGTTCCGGCCATCACACGGAGCGCTTTTCCATGATACGCCTGATGAAGTCTGCTGCACTCGCCGTTGCCGTTTCGCTTAGCGCCACTTCGGCCTTCGCCGCAGAAAACGTCCGCCTGACCGGTTCCGGTGCCAGCTTCCCTGCACCGATCTACCTGACCTGGTTCAAGGATTTCAGCAAGAAGACCGAAGGGGTCACTGTCGATTACCAGTCCAAGGGCAGTGGCGCCGGTGTCCAGGACTTCCTGAACAAGACCGTCGATTTCGCCGCCAGCGACTCGGCCATGAAAGACGAAGAAATTGCCAAGGTCGGCGAGGGCGTTCAGTTGCTGCCGATGACCGCCGGTGAAATCGTCCTGGCCTACAACCTGCCAGGTAACCCCAAGGGCCTGAAGCTGCCGCGTGACGTCTACTCCGACATCTTCCTGGGCAAGATCACCCAGTGGAACGATCCGAAGATCGCCGCTGCCAACCCTGAGCTGAAGCTGCCTGCCACCCCGATCACCGTGGTCGTGCGTGCAGACTCCAGCGGTACCACCGCCGTCTTCACCAAGCACCTGTCGGCCATCAACCCGGGCTTCAAGGAAGCACTGGGCGAGGGCAACACCGTCAACTGGCCAGCGACCGACAAGTTCATCAAGTCGCCGAAGAACGATGGCGTGACCGCCACCGTGCGCCAGACCCCGGGTGCGATCGGTTACATCGAGTACGGCTTCGCCAAGCTGGCCAAGGTCGACTTCGCAGCCCTGCAGAACAAGGCCGGCCAGTACGTCGTACCGAACGCCGAAAGCGGTGCCGAAGCACTGGCTGCAGTGAAGATGCCGGAAAACCTGGTGGCCTGGCTGCCTGACCCGGACGGTGCCAAGTCCTACCCGATCACCTCCTACACCTGGATGATCTTCCGCAAGGACAACGGCAACCCCGCCAAGGCCAAGGCCATGCGCGACATGATCGAGTACAGCCTGACCGAAGGTCAGAAGATCGCTGACTCGATGGGCTACATCCCGCTGCCGCAGTCGGTTGTCGACCAGGTGCGCAAAGCGGCTCAGAACATCCAGTAAGGCTTGTCAGGTTGCGCCCGTCATGACCCACCAGGCATGCCGGGCGCCTCTGCCCCTGTCCCGGAAATAATCCATGAACACACCTTTTGCCATTCCGGATAACCCCGACTCTGCATGCCAGCCGCCGTCAACCAGGGATTTCCTGGTCGACCGTACGTTCCGTGCACTTGCACGTATCGGCGTGGTGCTGGTGCTGGCGCTGGTCTTTGCGCTGGTCTACGAAGTAGGACGCAAGGCGCTGCCGGGTATGGAAAAGCACGGATTCGATGTGCTCTTCGGCAGCGTGTGGGACGTTAACCAAGGCAAATACGGCATTCTGCCGGCGATCTGGGGCACGCTCTACAGCGCCCTGATTGCATTGCTGATCGCCGGTTTCTTCGGTATCAGCATGGCGATTTTCCTCACCCAGGATTTCCTGCCCGCAAAACTCGCTGCGGTGTTTCGCACCATCGTCGAGCTGCTCGCCGCCATCCCCAGCGTCGTCTATGGCCTGTGGGGCATTTATGTGGTGATCCCGGCGATCCGTCCGCTGACCGCATGGTTGAACAGCGAACTGGGCTGGATTCCGTTCTTCGGTTCCTCCTTGAGTGGGCCTGGGCTGCTGCCAGCAGCACTGGTGCTCGCCATCATGATTCTGCCCACCGTGGCCGCGGTGTCCCAGGACGCGCTGACCAGCGTGCCGATGAAGACCAAGCAGGCAGCCTACGGTATGGGCACCACCCACTGGGAAGCCATCCTCAAGGTGATGGTGCCGTCCGCCGCCACCGGCATCTTCGGCTCCCTGGTGCTTGGCCTTGGCCGTGCCCTGGGCGAGACCATGGCGCTGGCCATGCTGGTGGGTAACGCCAACACCATCACGCTTTCCCTGTTCGCCCCGGCCAACACGCTGGCGGCCTTGCTGGCCCTGAACTTCCCTGAAGCCGGGCCGAACGAGGTCGAGGTGCTGATGTACGCGGCGCTGGTACTGATGTTCATCACCCTGCTGGTGAACGTCGTTGGATCGCTGATCATGCTCTACGCCCAGCGGGGTAATAAATAATGACCGACCTCACGACCCCTGCAACTGCCTTGCCCAGCCTGCAGCGCCGGTTCGAAGGCCGCGCCCTGCGCAGCCTGACCCTGACCACGATGGTGTGGTGCGTGGCCCTGCTGGCCAGTGTGCCGCTGATTTCCGTGCTCTACATGCTGATCACCCGCGGCGGTGCACGCCTGAGCCTTGAGGTGTTCACCGAGCTGCCACCCACCGGCTTCGAGATGGGCGGTGGTTTCGGCAACGCCATGGCCGGTACCTTCGTCATGGTCGGCATTGCCGCTGCCATCGCGGTGCCGGTCGGCATCCTGGCGGCGATCTTCCTGGCCGAACTCGGTCCGGACAGCAAGCTTGCCAACGCATCGCGCTTTGCCGCCAAGATGCTCACCGGCCTGCCGTCGATCCTGGCTGGCGTGTTCGCCTATGCCCTGGTGGTCATGACCACCGGCACATACTCCGCACCGGCCGGTGGCGTGGCGCTGGCGGTACTGATGCTGCCGATCGTCGTGCTGACCGCCGAAGAGGCGATGAAGATGGTGCCCAAGATCATGAAGGACGCCGCCTACGGCATGGGCTGTACCCGTGCCCAGGTGATCTGGAAGATCGTCTTGCCGACCGGCATGCCGGCCATCCTCACCGGTGTCATGCTCGCCGTGGCCCGCGCCGCTGGCGAAACCGCGCCGCTGCTGTTCACCGCGTTGTTCAGCAACTACTGGATCTACCACGACGGCAGCCTGGCGGTGATGAACCCCACGGCCTCGCTGGCGGTACTGATCTACAACTTCTCCGGCATGCCTTTCGACAACCAGCTGGAGCTCGCCTGGGCGGCCTCGCTGGTACTGGTGATGATCGTGCTGGTCGTGAATATTCTCAGCCGTATTTTCGGCAAGCCTAAGTATTGAGAACGGGAGCATCTAACTTGAACGTATCGACTGCGCAAAGAGCCGCTCCGTTGGTCAACCAGGCACCAGTGGTCATGGACTGCAAGCTGGACAAGATTTTCTACGGCAACTTCATGGCGGTCCGCGACAGCCATGTACCGATCGAAAAGAACAAGATCACCGGTTTTATCGGCCCGTCCGGCTGCGGCAAGAGTACCGTGCTGCGTAGCCTCAACCGCATGAACGACCTGGTGAAGGGCTTCCGCTTCGAAGGCCACGTGCACTTCCTCGGCCAGGATGTCTATGGCAAGGGTGTGGACCCTGTGGTCGTGCGCCGTTACATCGGCATGGTGTTCCAGCAACCGAACCCGTTCTCGATGAGCATCTTCGACAACGTCGCGTTCGGCCTGCGCCTGAACCGCTACAAGGGCGACCTCGGCGACCGCGTCAAGCACGCCTTGCAAGGTGCAGCCCTGTGGGATGAGGTGAAGGACAAGCTCAAGGTCAGTGGCCTGTCGCTGTCCGGCGGCCAGCAGCAGCGCCTGTGCATCGCCCGTGCCATTGCCACCGAGCCGGAAGTCCTGCTGCTCGATGAACCCTGCTCGGCACTCGACCCGATCGCAACCCGGCGCGTTGAAGAGCTGATGGTGGAACTGAAGAAGGACTACACCATCGCCCTGGTGACCCACAACATGCAGCAGGCGATCCGTGTTGCCGACACCACGGCATTCTTCTCGGTCGATATTTCCCAGGGCACGCGCACGGGCTACCTGGTCGAGATGGGCCCGACCACCCAGATCTTCCAGAACCCGCGCGAACAGCTGACCAGTGACTACATCAGCGGCAAGTTCAGCTGATGTAGTCACTCGACCGAAGCGGTTGGATGTCGCAGGCCAGGATGGCCGCTGCGACAGTCCGACCGCTTTTACTTTTTAGTGTTTCCAGAGATTACTTATGCGTGCGACGCGTCGTCTTGACCTGTCAGCGGTAGAACGCGCACTGCGGGATGTGCAGCGGCGTTTCACCGAGCTCAGCAAGCACTTTACCGAACCGCGTGATCCGTTCACCGATGAGGTGCTGCAAAATGTGCTTGAAGGCTATGCCCTGATTGACGACTATGTCGCGCGGGGTATCGACCTGTTCGACCTTCAGCAGCTGAACCTGATGCTGGAGATCAACGCCACGGTGCTGTGTGGCAGCGATCCTGAACGTCGAGTGGAGTTCGCCCAGCACCTGATCGCCACCGAAGAGCACTTCTTCAACAACGTCGAAGGCGGCATCAAGGATCTGTACAACTGGTATTGCTCGTATGGCAGCGATTCGGTGTGGAAACGCGCAGCAGGCGTGTATGTTCGCATCCTGAGCAAGCCGCAGCTGTTCATTGAAGGCAACAATCGCACGGGGTCGCTCATCGTCAGTTATCTGCTGATGCGCGCAGGGCTACCGCCGTTCGTGCTGACGCTGGACAACGCCGAGGGCTATTTCAACCCGTCCTCGGTCATACGCAACTCTGCCAAGCATGGTGTAAAGGCCTTGTACGAATTGCCCAAGATCAAGAAGAAGTATGCGGCGTTCCTGGAGGCGCAGGCGCCCGATCCCGAGACGTTTTTCCTGAGCGACGCGTCGGCACGCATCTGTCAGGAGGGCCGTTGATGGGCAGGTATCCGAAGCTCAAGCAATGGCAGATCGGCAGTCGCCAGGCCTGGCACGGTGTCACGCGGGCGTTCAGGCAGCCGCGGGTGCGTATTTCCTTTGATATCGATGACACGCTCGCCTGCCTGCCGCACCACAGCCCGGCCGAGCACAGCAAACTGCCGGAGTTCGTTCATCGCTGGCTGGGTGAGCCCCTGCGCATCGGCACCCGCGCGCTGATCCGCGATCTGCGCCGCCAGGGCTACAGCATCTGGATCTACACATCGTCCGGGCGCACGCCGTCGTACATCAGGCGTTGGCTGCTGCTCTACGGCATCCGTGTCGATGGTGTGGTCAACAGCGACCGGCACCAGCAGGTCCTGTCGGCGAACGGCCTTGCCAAGGCACCGTCGAAGTTCCCGCCGGCGTTCGATATCGACCTGCATGTCGATGACTCCGAAGGCGTGCGGATCGAAGGTGACGACCATGGCTTCCGTGTGGTCGTCGTCTGTCCGAAGGATGGGAACTGGACACAGAAAGTCATGGACGCAGCGGTCGAGGTCCAGGCACGACTGGCCTGGCAGCAAACCGCCCAGGCTTGAAGCGAGCAGGCTCCGGGCGGGGCCAGCGTTTCGCGTTACGAAACAGTCAATTCAGCTGCGCGGCGTATCTGCGCAGGTGTCGCTTGGTTAGAGTTTTCGGCGTGACGCCACGAACTCCCTGGAGCGACCCATGACCGACGTATCCCAGCAGAACCAGCCCCTTGCATGTGCTGGACACCCATCTGGCACGCCACGAGTTCCTGGCCGGGGATATCTACACCATTGCCGACATGGCCGTGTGGCCCTGGTATCCCGGCAGCCTGCTGGGCGTGTACGGTGCGGGCGAGTTCCTCGAAGTCGAGCAGTACACCCATCTGCTGCGTTGGTACCACGCCATCGCCGCGCGCCCTGCTGTGGCGCGGGGCAGGGTGGTCAACCGCACATCCGCGGCGCCGGGCGAGTTCTTGCGCGAACGGCATGATGCGGCTGATTTCCAGTCATTGACCTGAGCCTGCAGGCGGGGCGGTGCGGCGTTTCTCATAGCGCACATCGCGCTCATCGACCGCTGCGCGCGAAACCCAACCGGCACGCTGGTAGAAGCCGTTCGCACGGATCGCCTGATCGCCATCGGTGGTCAGGTGAATCACTTCATGACGCTGGAACAGCGCGCGTTCGGCCTGCTCCAGCAGCAATCGACCGATGCCCTTGCCTTCATGCTGCGGGCGCACGAACAGTGCGAACAGCTCACCTTCGTCCAGATCGATCATGGCAAAGCCGACCGCCTCCTGCCGGTATTCGGCGATCCAGGCGCAGGGCGCCTCGCGAATGGCTTCGGTGAGGGTGGTCGCGGTAATGCCCAGATCGTGCATCTGCTCGCGCGAAAGGTGGTTCTGCTTCACGCTGGTCCGAATGTCGAACAGCAGTTCGATATCCTCGGGCAGAGCCAGGCGCAGGGTCGGGGTCATGAGGGAACGTCCTTGTCGATGCGTGCGAGCCTGGCAGCATAGCGCAGTGCGTCCGACAATCCTCCCTACCTGCTCACCCCAACGGGTGATTCCCTGGCGCACAGGCCCATGGCACCATCCGATCAGCGGAATTCCAGGGGTCACAGACGTGCAAATCGATCAGCTTTCATCAGTCCAGTGGTTCGAGGCGATGGCGAAAGTCACCGCCGCCATCGGCGCCCAGGGTTTCGCCACGGCGCTGTTCGAAGCGCTGGCCTTGGTCGGCCCGGTCAAGGCCAGCACGGTGTACCTGTATCCCCGCGAGGGGCTGCCGTCGGCCTGGTCGGAATGCGATGGGCCTGGCCCCTGGCGGCCGGAAGGCAACGTTCGACGCTACCTGTCGGGCTTCTACCTGCTGGACCCGTTCTATGAAGTCTGCATCGAAAGCGTTCACTCAGGCTGCTATGCGCTGGGTGACGTGGCGCCCGATCACTTCAAGCTCAGTGAGTATTACCTGGCGTTCTACCGCCATTCCCACCTCGAGGACGAGATCAACTACATCCTGCAACTGGATGACGGCCTGAGCCTGGCAGTGTCGTTGGCGTTCACCGATGAACTCGACGACGCAGCGAAGTCACGCTTCAAGGCCATCAGCCCCTGGGTGCTGGCGGTACTGGCCAAGCATTTCGACGGCTATCAGGGCCGCGGCGGACGCGTGGAGAAGGTCTGGGAGCAGCGCGTGCATGCCGCCCTGAGCAATTTCGGATCGTCCTTGCTGACCGATCGCGAGTGCCGGATCGCCCAGCTCATCCTGCGCGGGCACTCGACCCGCTCCCTGGCCGAGCGTCTGAAGGTGTCGGAAGACACCATCAAGTCCCATCGCAAACACGTCTACGCCAAGCTCGACATCGGCACCCAGTCCGAGCTGTTCTCCCTGTTCATCGATGCCCTGGCCAATGCCCATGGAGTGTTGGAGCGCGACCCGCTGGAAAGCTACATGGGCAAGCCGCGCTGATATGAAAACGCCGACGCATCATCGTCGGCGTTTTTAGGCCGGTGTTGTCAGTCTGCCATCTGCAAGTCAGGCAGTTTCACCCGAAACGCGCGCGTCAGGCCGATCAGGAACACCACGCCCAGGCCCATCCAGCACAGGCCGATGGTGAACGACAGGCTCGACAGGCTGGTCCACAGCCACAGGGTGCTGAGGAACCCCAGGCCCGGAATCAGGCCATAGCGCAGGCAGTTTGCCGTGCCGCGCAGCTTCTGGTCGGCCAGGTAGTGCTTGACCACCGCCAGGTTGACTGCCGAGAAGGCAAACAGGGCGCCGAAGCTGATCATGTTGGCGACGGTATCCAGGCTGATGAACAGCGCACTCAACGACACCATCCCGACCACGATGATCGCGAAGGCGGGCACACGCTTTTTCGTCACCAGTTGACCGAAGGCACGGGGCAGGGCGCCGTCACGGCCCATGGCGAACAGGACCCGCGACACGCTGGCCTGAGAGGCCATGGCCGACGCGAAGCAGCCTGCCACGTAGGTGGCGGTAAAGGCGCTGGCCAAGAGATGTCCGCCAGCGCTGTTCATCACCTCCACCGGTGCCGAGTCAGGGTTGGCGAAGCTGCTCCAGTCCGGGTGGACCAATTGCGCGAAATACGACACCACGAGAAACAACAGGCCGCCGATCAACGATACCGCCATGATCGCCCGCGGAATCCGCCGGGTGGGGTCGGCAGTCTCCTCGGCCATGGTCGAGACGGCATCGAAGCCTACGAACGACAGGCACAGCACCGCCGCGCCCGCCATGATGGCCGAGGCACTGAAACCCTCGTGGTAGAAGGGGGCGGTCAGCGAGATCGGTTGTGTCTGAGCGGACAGGCTGTTGATCGACAACGCCACGAACACCACGATGAATACCAGTTGTGCGACCACCAGGATGCCGTTGACCCGGGTCACCGACTCGATGCCGATCAGGTTGAGGAAAGTCACTGCGCTGATCGACCCGAGCACCCATACCCAGGCATGCACAGTCGGGAAGTATTCCGACATGTAGATGCCGATGAGCAGGTAGCTGAGCAGCGGAAGGAAAATGTAGTCGAGCAACAGTGTCCAGCCGGCCATGAACCCGGCGTGGGCGCCGAACGCTTTGCGGGTATAGGTGTAGACCGAGCCGGAGTAGGGGTGTGCCTGGACCATGCGCCCGTAGCTGTAGGCGGTGAACAGCATGGCGCCGAGAGTCAGCAAGTAGGCGGTCGGCAGGTGGCCCTTGGTGGTCTGGGCTACCAGCCCGTAGGCGGAGAAGACTGCCAACGGCACCATGTAGGCGAGGCCGAAGAGTATCAGCGCGGTCATGCCCATGGAGGTGCGAAAGCGCGTGCTGGACGGTGAGTGAGGCGTGGAATGCGCTGCGGTTGTCGTTGTTGTATGCATTGCTGACTCCTGATGTGGGGATGCAGGACGCCGCGGTAGGCGATCATGCTCGCTACCGGTGAAGGAGAGGTGGTGGGCTGGATGCGGGGGCGTGGCCCCTCGCTCAAGCGCTGCGCAGGCGTAGGCGGGAGCGGATTCGGCGCAAGGGACTGAAGCGTGCGTTCATGGCGTTGTTCTCTTTATGGATTGGGCACGAAGGGGGCCGCGTTTCGGGGCCTTGGCGCATGCTCCCATAGCCGATTCGCCTCCGAAATCACCCGTTGGGGTGAGCCGGTTACGAGGCTGGGGACCTCACCCCAACGGGTGATTTCGCACGGTTGCTGGCTGCTGCAAGCTTCAGGGGCGTCTCCATACCAACAAGGAAAACCGCCCATGAACGCGCCTTTCGCACCCCAACGCCAGACCCGTGACTACCAGGCCGCCGATGCTGCACACCATATCCATGCCTTCCTCGACCAGAAGGCGCTCAACGCCGAAGGCCCGCGGGTAATCGTCGGCGGTGAGCGGCTGCATCTGTGGGACAGCGAAGGCAAGCGCTACCTGGACGGCATGTCGGGCCTGTGGTGCACCCAGCTCGGCTACGGGCGCAAGGACCTGACGGCCGCCGCTGCGGCGCAGATGGACCAGCTCGCCTACTACAACATGTTCTTCCACACCACTCACCCGGCCGTGATCGAGTTGTCCGAGCTGCTGTTCAGCCTGCTGCCGGGCCACTACAGCCACGCGATCTACACCAACTCCGGCTCCGAGGCCAACGAGGTGCTGATCCGTACCGTGCGCCGTTACTGGCAGGTGCTTGGCCAGCCGAACAAGAAGGTCATGATCGGCCGCTGGAACGGCTACCACGGCTCGACCCTGGCGGCCACGGCGCTGGGCGGTATGAAGTTCATGCACGAGATGGGCGGGCTGATTCCGGATGTGGCGCACATCGATGAACCCTACTGGTATGCCGCCGGTGGCGAGCTGAGTCCGGCGGAGTTCGGTCGGCGCTGCGCCTTGCAGCTGGAAGAAAAAATCCTCGAGCTCGGTGCCGAGAACGTCGCCGGTTTCATCGCCGAGCCATTCCAGGGCGCCGGCGGCATGATCTTCCCGCCGGAAAGCTACTGGCCGGAAATCCAGCGCATCTGCCGCCAATACGACGTGCTGCTGTGTGCCGACGAGGTGATTGGCGGGTTCGGGCGTACCGGCGAATGGTTCGCCCACGAGTACTTCGGTTTCGAGCCCGACACCCTGTCGATCGCCAAGGGCCTCACCTCGGGCTACGTGCCGATGGGCGGGCTGGTGCTGAGCAAGCGTATCGCCGAAGCACTGGTGGAGCGCGGCGGCGTATTCGCTCACGGCCTGACCTATTCCGGGCACCCGGTGGCCGCTGCGGTGGCGATTGCCAACCTCAAGGCGCTGCGCGACGAAGGCATCGTGCGTCAGGTGAAAGACGATACCGGGCCCTACCTGCAGCGCATCCTGCGCGAGGTGTTCGCCAACCATCCCTTGATCGGCCAGGTGCAGGGCGCCGGGCTGGTGGCTGCCCTGCAGTTCGCCGAGGACAAGGCCAGCCGCAAGCGCTACGCCAACGAAAACGAGCTGGCCTGGCAGTGCCGGACCTTCGGCTTCGAAGAGGGCGTGATCATTCGTTCGACCTTGGGACGGATGATCATGGCACCCGCGCTGGTGGCCAACCACAGTGAGCTGGACGAACTGGTGGAGAAGACCCGCAAAGCGGTCGATCGCACCGCGCAGGCGCTGGGCAAGCTCTGAAGCGGCTGCGCTACCTTTTCCAATCAACGGTTCCTGGAGCACAACGTGCACGATTCAACCTACTGGCAGCAGCAAGCCGCCAAGCTGACTTTTCGCGATCAAGCCATGATCGGCGGCCGTTTCGTGGCCGCCGCAGGTGGCGCGACGTTCGATGCGATCAATCCTGCCACCAATCAACTGCTGGCGCGGGTCGCCGCCTGTACCTCTGAGGACGTCGACCGTGCCGTGGCCAGTGCGCGGCAGGCGTTCGAGCAAGGCCCGTGGGCCCGTATGGCGCCGACCCAGCGCAAGCGCGTGATGCTGCGCCTGGCCGAGCTGATGCTGGCCCACCGCGAGGAGCTGGCGCTGCTCGAATCGCTGAACATGGGCAAGCCGGTGCTCGATGCCTACAACATCGATGTGCCGGGCGCCGCCCAGGTCTTCGCCTGGTATGGCGAGTCGCTCGACAAACTCTACGACCAGGTTGCGCCCACTGCGGCCAATGCCGTGGCCACCATCACCCGGGAACCGATCGGTGTGGTCGCAGCCGTGGTGCCGTGGAACTTTCCGCTGGACATGGCGGCCTGGAAGCTGGCCCCGGCGTTGGCGGCCGGCAACAGCGTCGTGCTCAAGCCTGCCGAACAGTCGCCGCTTTCGGCGCTGCGCCTGGCCGAACTTGCGCTGGAGGCCGGCATTCCCGAAGGGGTGCTGAACGTCGTGCCGGGGCTGGGCGAGATCGCCGGCAAGGCACTGGGCCTGCACCCCGACGTCGATTGCCTGGTATTCACCGGCTCCACCCAGGTGGGCAAGTACTTCATGCAGTACTCGGCGCAGTCGAACCTGAAACAGGTGTGGTTGGAGTGCGGTGGGAAAAGCCCGAACCTGGTGTTCGATGACTGCAAGGACCTGGACCTGGCCGCAGAGAAAGCCGCATTCGGCATCTTCTTCAACCAGGGTGAGGTCTGCTCGGCCAACTCACGACTTTACGTGCAGCGCTCGATCCATGACGCGTTCATCGAGCGCCTGATCGCCAAGGCGCGCGACTGGCTCCCCGGTAATCCGCTGGATCCGGCCAGCCGCGCCGGCGCCATCGTCGATGCGCAGCAGACTTCGCAGATCATGGCCGCGATCGGCCGCGCACAGGAGGAGGGCGCGCTTCTGGTGGCCGGTGGGCGTCAGCTCAGCTTCAACGGCTCCAGCAACTTCATCGAGCCGACGATTTTCACCCATGTCGACCCGCAGTCGTCGCTTTCGCGTGAAGAGGTCTTCGGCCCGGTACTCGCAGTGACGGCCTTCGACACTGAAGAGGAAGCTATCCGCCTGGCCAACGACAGCGTCTATGGGTTGGCCGCCTCGGTGTGGAGTGACGACCTGAACCGCGTGCACCGGGTTGCCAGGCAGCTCAGGGTCGGCAGCGTTTCGGTCAATACCGTCGATGCGCTCGATGTGGTCGCCCCGTTCGGCGGCTACAAGCAGTCGGGCTTTGGGCGCGACCTGTCACTGCATGCGTTCGACAAGTACACCCAGTTGAGGACCACCTGGATCCAGCTGCGCTGACCCCTGGGCGCCGTGCTCAATGCCGTGGCGGCCTGGCACAGTTCAGCGCCGCCACGGCGACTGCCAACGCCGCCCCGGCATAAGCCCAGATCGCTGGCACCTGCGGCAGCAGCACACCGGCCAGCATCGGCCCGAGCCCGGCGCCGATGTCGCGCCACACGGCATTGCTGGCCAGCGCCTGAATGCGCGCGTGCGGATTGCGCAGCGCGACGAGGGTCATCACAAGAGGTAGTTGCAAGGCGCGCAGCACCAACACGAAGAAGGCGCCGATGAACAGCCAATGGCTGGCGAACACCAGCAGCGCCAGTGAGGTGGCCAGCGACAGCACCACCAACATGCGCAGTGCGCCGAAGCGATCTGCCAGGCGTCCGCCGAAGGGGCTGAAGAGCATCTCGCTCAAATAGCGCACCGCCATCAGCACACCGGCCACCAGTACCCCCGACTCGCCCATGTGGACTTGCGCATACAGCGAGAGGCCGAAAATGAACAGACCGTCCAGCGTCACCCCTTCGATGAAAGACCAGGTGGCGATGCTGTCCGGCAGGCGCAGGCGCCGACCGCTGCGCACGGGAATGTCATGGCCTCTGGAAGGCAAGGCGCGGGCCCGCCACAGGCCGCACAGGGCGCTGATGCACAGTACGAAGAACACCGTACGCGGGCCATAGGCCTGGGCCATCAGCGCCCCCAGCGGCAAGGCCAGCATGGGGCCGATGGCCAGGGTCGCCCGCGAACGCCCGGCGCGGCGGGCTGCACCCTGTGCCTCGGCAGTGGCGAGGGTCTGGGTACTCAAGTTGAAGGTGGCGAAGCACAACCCCCAGACCAGGCGCAGTACCAGCAGTGCGGCGAATCCGGAAAGGGTGGCGTTGCCCAGCGCACACACCGCTGCAGCGAAAGCCGCCAGGCTGCACGCTGCGCGATCGCCGTGGCGTGCATAGAACCGCACCACCCAGCCATAGCCGATGATCCGCACCAGGCGATTGGCCGCCAGCAATACCCCGGCCTCGACCAGCGTCACACCGAAGTCCGCTGCGTACATGGGCAGCAGCAGGTAGAGCAGCACGTCACTGGGCAGGCACAGGCCGAGCACCTGGGCGGCGTTGCGCGAATCTCGGTCGGCGCGCAGGGTTTGCGCCGGTACGGCAGCGGACGACATGACAGCCTCGTGGCAGGGGCGGGGTGCGCAGCATAACCTGCTGGTGCATGTCGGTAACACTCGCGTCATGTCGGCGGGGAAGGCTGGCCGCCGTCAGGGCACCGCTCATCCGCTGCGCCGGAATTAAAACGAATCCTTCAGGGGGCGTCGGACTCGCTTGTGTAGGCCCTCACCAAAAAGCGAGCACCCTCCATGAACACGAATCTATTGGCTACAGCGCTGCTGGCCGTCTGCTTTACGTTGCTCGGTGGCTGTTTCGACCGTGATAACGACCATCCGGCCAAGGACGCCGATCCAAGCAAGCCGTCGCTGCAGATGCAGCAGCCCGATACACCCGCGACCAACCCGTCCCCCGAGACCAAACCGCAAAATCAATGAGCGAGGTAGCGGGCATGGTGGCGATGACGAAAGGCTGGGCGGCAACCGCCAAGGCGAGCGATGGACTTGAACATCGCTACCGTGCCCTGCTCGAGGGCCGTGACCCGACGGCCGAGGCTTGGCTGGGCGAGCAACTGGGCCATGTCCGCACGCTGGCGGACGACTTGCCGGATGATCCTGGGCAACTGCCGGATTGGGCCGCTGCCCATGCGCAGCGGGTCGCCGGGGAGCACGCGGCCTATCTTGAACAACGCCGTCAGGGTGCTCCACGCCGTTACTTCGACAACCGGGCGCAGGCCTTGTGGTTCTTGCAGCAGGTCGCGCCAACCAAGGCGGTCGATGGCGCATGGCTGCACGGCACCCTCTGGCACTGGCGCGACCCTCGGTTTCACGGGCTGATCCGCACCTTCCTCGAAGAGCTGGGTGACGGCGACCTGCGCTGCAACCACGTGCTGATCTACCAGCGCCTGCTCAGCCGTCTCGGCTGCCTGCAGAGCGCACCGCTAGCCGCTGAACGTTACCTGCAGGGCGCGCTGCAACTGGCCCTGGGGCAACACTGCGAGCGCTTCCTGCCGGAGGTGATCGGTTACAACCTGGGGTACGAGCAGCCCCCCTTGCACCTGCTGATCACCACTCATGAGCTGGCCGAGCTGGGCATCGACGCTCATTACTTCCAGTTGCATGTGACCATCGACAATGCCGCCAGCGGTCATGCACGGCGCGCCCTGGAGAGCTTCGCCGAACTGTCTGTGGATCAGGGGCCGGCGTTCTACGAGCGGGTCAGGCAGGGCTATCGGCTCAATGACCTGGGTATCGACACTCCGTCGCTGATCGCTTCGTTCGACCTGCAGGCCGAGTTGCTCGGCGCGTTGGAGCGCAAGCGTCCATACGGGCAGTGCATGCATTCGGACAGATGTCGCCTGCAAGGGCGCACCATCAACCAGTGGCTTGCCGAGCCCGGTGCGATGCCTGGTTTCCTGGATGCATTGCAAGCCCAGGGTTGGATCAAGCGCGACAGCGATCCCAGGGAAAGCCGCTTCTGGGCGCTGATCGACGGTCCGGTGGCGGCCATGTTCGGTGTGTTCGATGCCTATGAAAAGCAGCTCTGGCACGACTGGATCGCCGGCACCTGGCAGGGCGCCGTGATACGTCGGGTGCCGCCGGGGCAGTGGGAGCAGGCGTTGCAACTGGAGGAAGAGGCGCCTTGCGAAGCGCAGGCAGCGGACATGGCTGCACTGATCGAAGCGATGGCCGGCAATCGCCATTCCACGCCCCAGGGCCTGCGCGCAACCCGCTCATTCATCCAGGCTACCGGGTTGATGAGCGGAGGGCCGAACTGATGCTGCTCGACCAAGACCAGAGGCGTGCCGACGAGGCATTGCTCCAGCTGGGACGTCGGCTGCGCGCCGACGGCTATCGTTTCACCTGCGTGACCCCGGCGACCCAGGGCAGGGTCAATGCCCGCAGTGAAGCGCACCGGGCTCGAACGCTGCGCGATGTGTTCGGCTGGAGCCGACCGTTCGAAGCGTCGCTGCTCAGCGCCGACGAACTGGAACAGCTGCGTATCGCCGGTGTGCTGGAGCCACAGGGTGCGCTGTGGCGCAGCAGGGTGCGCTGGTCGAGCCTGGATGACCTGCTGCTGGTGCACTCCGCCTGGCCGACCGACGGCCGCGACGCGGTGTTCTTCGGCCCGGACAGCTACCGGTTCGCCCAGGTGATCCAGGATCACCTGCGCCACAGCCCCCAGCTTGTGCAGCATGCCGTCGACATTGGTTGCGGCAGTGGCGTCGGCGCGTTGCTGATCGCCCGGGCCGCGCAGCATGCGCAGGTCACTGCGGTGGACATCAACCCTGTGGCCTTGCGTCATACCGCAGTCAATGCCGCACTGGCCGGCGTGGCCAATGTTTCGGTAGCGCTCAGCGACGTGCTCGACAGCATCGCCGGGACGTTCGACCTGATCGTCGCCAATCCTCCCTACATGCTCGACGCGGGCGAGCGCGCCTACCGCCACGGAGGGGGCGCGCTGGGCGCCGAACTGTCGTTGCGCATTGTCGAGCAGGCCCGTGAGCGGCTGTCGATCGGCGGCACGTTGCTGCTGTACACCGGTGTCGCCATCGTCGAGGGGCGCGACGCGCTGCTCGAAGCCGCCCGCCTGCGCCTTGCCGGGCCTGCGTTTGGTTGGTCCTACCGGGAACTGGACCCGGACGTGTTCGGCGAGCAGTTGCTCGAGCCTGGATACGAGCAGGTCGAGCGTATCGCCGCCGTTGCCCTGACCGTCACGCGTCGGGGCTGATGCCAGCATGGCGCGGCGTTGCACGTTCGGCATCGAGGAAGAATACCTGTTGGTGGACTTGGCCACGGGCCGGGTCATGGCCGCGCCGTCCTCGGCCGTGGTCCGCTGTTGCCGCGATGTGTTGGGGCCCTGGTTCGCCGAGGAAATGTTCCGCAGCCAAGTGGAAGTCGCCTCGCCGGTATTCGACACGCTGTACCAGGCCTGTGGCTTTTTCACCGAGCAGCGCCAGCGCCTGAGCCAGGCATTGGCGGGCGAGGGGGCCGGCCTTTACGGCGCGGGGAGCCATCCGAGTGCCCAATGGCTGCGCCAACACCCACGGCAAGCCCCGCACTACCGTCAGTTGTTCGACGATTACCGGCTGGTGGCCCGGCGCAGCCTGTTGAACGGCCTGCACGTGCATGTCGGCGTGCCGCAGGGCGTTGATCGCATGCAGGTGATCAATCGGGTGTTGTACTGGTTACCGCTGCTGCTGACACTCAGCACCTCCTCTGCGTACTGGGGCGGACAGGACACCGGCTACATGAGCTACCGCCGCGTGGTGTGCGGGGAGTGGCCGCACATGGGCCTGCCCGAGCCGCTGCCGGACTGGCGCGCCTACGAGCGTTACCGGGCGCTGCTGCAACGCACTGGCAGCCTGGCCAAGGATGGCGACTTCTGGTGGGCGATCAGGCCCTCGCGACGGTTTCCGACCGTCGAACTGCGGATCTGCGATGGTTGCCCCCGGCTGGACGATGCCTTGGCCATCGCCGCGCTGTTTCGCCATCTCGTCGAGCATGCACTGGGGCGCGATGGCGCTGTCGCCAGCCGCGAGATGCGCTGGATCACCCACGAAAACTATTGGCGTGCCCTGCGTCAGGGCCGCCTGGGCACTTTCATCGGTGTGCACGACCAACAGCCGGTGAACGCCGAAGGTTGGCTGGCGCAACTGCAGGCGCAATGTCCAGCCGACACCGTCGACGCTGATCGCGCCTTCATGCACGCCCGGCGCATCCTGCGCGACGGCACCAGTGCCGACCATCAGCGCGCGACCTATGCGCTGGCCCGCGACCAAGGCCTGGACGACCGACAGGCGCTGCGCAACGTGGTGAAACAGGTGGTGGAGCACCAGTTGTCGGTGCCCGGGACTGGTTGAGTAAACCATCCGCAGATCCTTTGCCTCGAACGCTGTGTGATTCGCGATCAGGCAACACCTAGCCAAACCAGAAGGAGTCCAACCCATGCCAAGCAAGCCCCAGGACCAATTCACCCTGCAAAACCCCCTGACCCAGTACCCCCATCCGCCGTTTCCGGCCCAGGGCCAACCCGCCCCGGGGCTGGATGCCCATATGCAGCCCAAGCCCGACCACGGTGAAACCACCTACAAGGGTTTCGGGCGCCTGGCCGGACGTCGCGCCCTGATCACCGGCGCCGACTCGGGTATCGGACGTGCCGTGGCCATCGCCTTCGCCCGCGAGGGCGCCGACATCGCCCTCAACTATCTGCCCACGGAGGAGCGCGATGCCCGGGAGGTGGTCCAGTTGATCGAGCGTGAAGGCCGCAAGGCCGTGGCGCTTCCCGGCGACCTCAAGGATCCGCGCTTCTGCAGCCAGTTGGTAGACCAGGCCCACGAACAGCTCGGCGGCCTGGATATCCTGGTCAACGTTGCCGGCAAGCAAGTGGCGCGCGAGGACATTGGCCAGATCAGCCATGAGCAGTTCGACCACACCCTCAAGACCAACGTCTACGCGCTGTTCTGGCTTTGCCAGGCCGCCGTGCCGCTGATGCCTGCCGGGGCGACCATCATCAACACCGCCTCGATCCAGTCCTACCAGCCATCGGCGACGCTGCTCGACTACGCCACCACCAAGGCGGCCATCGTGGCCTTCACCAAGGCGCTGGCCAAGCAGGTGATCGAGCGCGGCATTCGCGTCAACGCGGTGGCTCCAGGCCCGATCTGGACCGTGCTGCAGCCCAGTGGCGGCCAACCACCGGAAAAGATCCCCGACTTCGGTGGGCATACGCCGATGAAACGCCCGGGCCAGCCCGCCGAGTGCGCCCCGTTGTACGTGCTGCTGGCCAGCCAGGAGTCGAGCTATATCACCGGGGAGGTGTTCGGCGTCACCGGGGGCAATCCACTGCCTTAGGGCAAAGTCGAATAAACCTTGGCCGCGCCACGCAGTCAGTCGTTGTAAGAGGCCCCTGCATGCGGGCCTGGGAGGTGGCTGATGAAACTCGTCTGTCTGCTGCGTGGCTGTCAGTGGCGCAGCCTGTTGATCCGTGAAATCGCCGGGCTTGACTGTCAGTGCTGCGAACGCTGCGGCGCGCTGCGCTACAGCCAGCCCGGCCAACCATTCGCTGCGTAGGAGCCGACCATGGCCCGGGCAATCTGGAAAGGCGCGATCAGCTTCGGCCTCGTGCATATCCCTGTCTCTCTCAATACCGCCGTGCGCACCGAGCGGGTGGATTTCGACTGGCTCGACAAGCGCAGCATGGAGCCGGTGGGCTACAAGCGGGTGAACAAGGTGACTGGCAAGGAGATCGACAAGGAACACATCGTCAAGGGTGTCGAGTACGAGAAGGGCCGCTATGTGGTGATCAGCGAGGAGGAGATTCGCAAGGCGCGGCCCGAGGCGACCCAGACCATCGATATTTTTTCCTTCGTCGACGCCGCAGAGATCCCGCTGCAACAGTTCGACACGCCGTACTACCTGAGCCCCGACCGTCGTGGCGGCAAGGTCTATGCCTTGTTGCGCGAGACCTTGCACAGCACCGGCAAGGTAGCCTTGGCCACCGTGGTGCTGCACACCCGCCAGCACTTGGCGCTGCTGCGCCCGCTGGAGGATGCGCTGGTGATGATTACCCTGCGCTGGCCCGAGGAAGTCCGTGGCCTGGAGTCGCTGGAGCTGGACAAGAGCGTGACCGACACCAAGGTCGACAAGCGCGAACTGGACATGGCCAAGCGACTGGTGGAGGACATGAGTGGGCCATGGAAGCCAGACGAGTACCACGATGCCTTTCGCCAGACCATCCTTGACCTGGTGGAAGAGAAGGCGAGCAAGGGCAAGATCGCGACGGTGGACAAAGGTGAGGGGGCGACGGCAGGGAAGAGCGCCGACATCATCGACCTCACCGAGTTGCTCAAGCGCAGCCTTGGCGGCAAGACCAAGGCGAAGAAACCAGCGAGCAAGCGACCGCGCAAGGCGTCCTAGGGCGGGAGCGCACCCTACCGCATCAGGCCCTCCAGCGCGCTCAGGTAATCGCCGAAGCCTTGGCGAGCCCGGCTGTCCCGCCGACTGCTGGTGGCCACGCTGTGCGCTGCGGTCCAGACGATCTGCGCGCCACTGGCTTCCAAGGCCAGCACCAGTTGCACATCTTCATCGGCTGGCAATGGTTGGAATCCGCCAACGCGCTCATAGGCCTTGGCGCACACGCCCAGGTTGGCACCATGGATGTGCCGGTGCCCGTCCCGGGCTTGGTAACGGCTGCGGTATAGCTGGCGCAGGGCGGCGTTCTGCCAGGGCTGCCAGCGCTCGATGTGCACCGTGCCGCAGACAGCGTCAGCGTGCCATTGCAACTGCGATACCAGCCAGTGCTCGGGCACGCGACTGTCGGCGTCGGTAAAGGCCAGCCACTGCGCGCCGCGCTCGATCATCCACTCGGCGCCCTGGCGTCGGGCAATGCCGACGTTGCCGGCCTGCAGCTCAAGAGTGTGCACGCCATGACGGCGAGCGATGCGTGCGCTGGCGTCGGTGCAGCGATCGAGCACCACCAGGACCTCGGCCACCAGGCCCGCCGCCTTGGCCCGTGCCACCGCCTGCGTGACGGCGCGCAGGCAGTGCCCGAGGCGGCGGGCTTCGTTGTGGGCGGGAATGATGACGGCGATCATGGGCAAGTCTCGTCCAGGTCTACGACGCTGGGTTGGCACGACCAGTATTCGAGCAGGAAATCCGCCTCTTCGTGGCGCAACAGCGGATACAGCGGCAAATGCCGGGCAAGCAGAGCGTGGACCTCACGTCCATCCTGAGGGCAACCGGCGATGGGATGGCGCCAGTGGCACACCAGCAGGCCGCCGTCATAGGTCAGGCTGGCCACCGATTGCTCGATCACCTGCAGCCAGTCGGTGGGGTCCAGGTAGTAGCCGATTTCGCTCAGCACGATCAGGTCGAATTGTCCGCCGGGCCAGTCGCCCGGCAGGTGCCCTTGCTCGACGCAGGCATGGTTCACTCCCGCCAAGCGCTGGCGGGCCAGTGCCACGGCGGTGGCGTCGATGTCCTGGCACAGCAGGTCGGCGCAGCGCTCGGCCAGCAGCACGCTGAGCTCGCCGTTGGCGCACGCCGGCTCGAACACACGCTCGTAGCACTGGCGGGGCAGGCTGGCCAGGGTCAGGTCGCGCTTGCGCCGTTCGTACCAGCGGGTACGAAAGGCCCATGGGTCATCGTTGTCGGCATACAGGTTGGCGAAATACTGCGCATCGAGGCTCATGGTGACTCCATTGCGGGCAGGAACGGTTGCAAGGGATGCAGCCGGTGGCTGCCTGAATCAGGTGCTGGCTCATAGTTGCCATGCGCCTGCCGGCATGCCGGTCAGCTGCTGGCCCAGCTCGGCGAGGTCGCGCTCAGCGTGACTTTGACGCAGGTATACCGGCAGGTCGGCGCTGAGCCGGGCGAAATGGCTGTTGCGACAGAACGGCGTGGCGCCCAGCGCTCGGCCGACATGCCAGATGACCTGCTCGACCGCATGCTCGACCTGAGCGCGGGTGCGGCGCACCTGGAAACTGGCATCGTCATGGGGGTGCCGATCGATCCAGGCAGCGCATTCGCGCAGGGCGGCGCGGGCGCCGAACAAGACGGCGTCGACCGCGCCCAAGTGGGCATCGGCGTGTGGGTCGGGTCGGGGTTTGACGCAGTGTTCGCGCAGGTAGTCCGCCAAGGCTTCGGCGGCGCCATACCAGCAGGCGGCAATGCCCGCGCCGCCTTGCCAGAATCCCGGGCGGGACAGGTATTGGCCGGGCGCGCCGATGGCCAGCCCCGGCGAATCATCGAACTCGAGGGTGACGCTGGTGGTGGTGGCCATGCCAACGGCCTGCCAGTGCTCGGCCTGAATGCGCTGGCTGGGATGGGAGAGCTCGATGGCCACCAACTGTGGCTGCTCGTCGTCCCAGGCGGTCACCAGCGCGCGATCGATCTGCAATGCCCCCGAACACCAGGCTTTGCGGCCTTGCAGGCGAACCTGGTCGCCGTCCCGGGCGACGATGCGGGTGCGAGCATCCGGTGGTTCGGCAGCCCACACGCCCCAGATCCCGTCGTCGGCGTGGTGCTCGGCGGCGCATTCACTGAGGATCGCCAGGGCGTCCGTATGGCCCTCGTAGAGCTTGGCCAGGGCCAGGTCGCAGCCGGCGACCCGCGCCAGGATCCTCCAGCGTTCCAGGGTACAGCCCTGGCCCGGCAGCGGCAGGCGGTCGAGGTGATCGGCCTGCAGCATGTGCAGCAGCTCTGGTAGCTGGGTGTCGAGATCGATCGCCTGCCGTCGCGCGCTGAAAGGGCGCAACAGGTGATCGAGGCGGACCCGGTCGAAGTCATGGGCGGTGCTCATCGGCTTGGCGCTCCTTCACTCGATTCCCAGTTGCTTGCGCATGCGCGCGGTGATGGATTGGCGGGTCCTGGCCATTTCGGACCAAGGGTCGTCGACCTGTGCAAGACGCTCGTGCAGGTTGCCGATATTCCATTGGTCAGCGCCTTTGAGCTGGCTCAGCTCTTCGCGCCAGATCGGCACCGAAACCGGCAGGCCTTCGCGAGCGCGCAGCGAATAAGCCGCTACGGTGGTGGTGCCCTTGCCGTTGCGCAGGTAGTCGATGAAGATCCGCCCGACCCGATTCTTCGGGCCGGAAACGGCACTGAGGCGATCAGGGAATAGCGCGGCCATGTGCTCGACCAAGGCATGGCTGAAATCCTTTACCTCGTCCCAGCCCGCACGTCGGGTCAGCGGCACGACCAGGTGTATCCCCTTGCCGCCGCTGGTCTTGAGAAACACCTTCAGGCCCAGCTCATCGAGCAGGGTCAGGGTCAGTTGGGTGGCCTCGAGCATGGCTTTCCAGGGCAGCGCGGGGTCTGGGTCGAGGTCGAGCACGAAGCGGTCGGGCTTGTCGAAGTCTTTGTTGGTGGCGTTCCAGGTGTGCAGTTCGAGGGTATTCATCTGCACCGCGCCGAGCAGGCTGTCGGCGCGGTTGAGCACCATGGCCGCCTGGCCGGCCTGGGCCTTGCTGTAGCTGAGCACCTTGGGAATGTGCAGCTGGCCGGCATTCTTCTGGAAGAACAACTCGCCAGCCAGGCCATCCGGTGCCCGGACCAGGGCGACGGGCCGATCCTTGAGCTGAGGCAGCAGCCAGTCGGCGACCTGGGCGTAGTACTCGGCGACCTGGCGCTTGGTTGCACCGATGGTTGCGTCAACCACGCGGTCGGGGTGGGTCAGGCGCAGGCTGCCCGGCGCCTTCGGTTGTGGCTGTGCTGCGCGCTTGGCGGGCATCGCTTTCTCCAGGTCGATGGCGGTGGCGGGCTTGTCGTCGCGCAGGCCGTGGAACACCGCGTGGCGCACGATGCCTTCGCGGGTCATCTGGGCATAGGCCACTTCGGCCAGCAGATGAGGCTTGAGCCAGTGCACGCCGCGAGCTTCGGCGCCGGTGAGTGGGCTGGGCAACGGCGCTTTGGCGGTCCGCAGCGGCTTGAGGCGAGCGAGGATGCTGTCCAGGGTGGCGGCGCTGAAGCCGGTGCCGACCTTGCCGGCGTAGCGCAGCTGGCCGCTATCGTGGTCATGCAGGGCCAGCAGCAGGGCGCCGAAGCCGTGGCGGCTGCCCTTGGGGTCGGTGTAGCCGACGATCACGAATTCCTGGCGCTGCTTGCACTTGAGCTTGACCCAGTCGCTGCTGCGTCGGCCCACGTAGGGGCTGTCGGCGCGTTTGCCGATCAGGCCCTCCAGCTCCAGGCGACAGGCGCTGTCGAGCAGCGAGTCGACCGGCTCCTCGAAGTCTGCGGAGTACCTGAGCACCGGCGATGCGTTGTCTTCCAGCAGCCGGGACAAGGTGTCGCGACGCGCCTTTAGCGGTAGTTCGCGCAGGTCCTCTCGCCCCAGCCAGGGCAGGTCGAACAGGTAATAGGTGATGCGTTCGTCGTGCTCGGTGTCGAAGGCATTCTGCAACGCCTGGAAATCGGCGACGCCGTTGTCATCGACCACCACCATTTCGCCATCCAGCCACGCTGCGTCGAGCCCGAGCGCCTTTAGCGCCTCGACCTGACGGGGCATCTTCGCACTCCAGTCGTGGCCATTGCGGGTGAACAGGCGTACGTCGTCACCGTCGATGCGCGCGAGGATGCGGTAGCCATCAAACTTGACTTCATAGCGCCAGTCGCCGCTGGGGGGGGAATCGACCAAGGTGGCCAGTTGCGGCTGGAGCTTGTCGGGCAGGGCTTTGGCGCGGGCCTTGTGCTTGCGCGGGCTGGCGGAGGTTGTCTTGGCCGGACGCCTTGGCGGCAGACTGCGCTCGCTGAGGACGCTGTCCGGCAGGGCTTCGACGATGCTGTATTCGGCTTCGCTGCGTGCCCGCCCGTCACCGGACTTGACCAGCATCCATTGCTCCTTCTTGCCGGCCAGCTGGGTGCGGAACAGGTTCCAGACCCCCGACAGTTTCTCGCCCTGCAGGCGAAAGCGCAGCTTGCCCTTGGCATAGGCTTGACGCGGGTCGCCTTCGGGTTCCCAGATGCCCCGGTCCCAGACGATCACATCGCCAGCGCCGTAGTGACCCTCCGGGATGTGCCCTTCGAAGTTGGCGTAGTCCAGCGGGTGATCCTCGACATGCACCGCCAGGCGCCGGACCTTGGGGTCCAGGGAGGGCCCCTTGGGGACTGCCCAGCTTTTCAAGGTGCCGTCGAGTTCCAGGCGCAAGTCGTAGTGCAGGTGGCTGGCGTCGTGTTTCTGGATGCAGTACTGCAGCGCGTGCGCCGAGCGTGGCTTGGCGTGTTTGCCTAGCGGTTCGGAGGTGGCGTTGAAGTCGCGCTTGCGATGGTACTCCTGCAGGGGCTTGGCCATGGCGGGCTCCGGGAGGGTTCGCGGGTCTCAAGACTGGGAGGCGGCGATACTGCGCGGAGTTCAATAAAAGCGCGGAGCAGGGCGTAGCAAGAAACTATGAATCATTTCCCTGTGTGGGAGTCGACCGAGTGAAGCCCCCAATCGGAGAACACTCATGCCTACACCTGATGACCTAAGACCGCAGGTCGAGATCGATGACACCGAGGACCGCATGGGAAGCGTCCACGAGCTGGATTTCAGTGAGCGCCGCGATGAACGCCAGGGGCGTGTCGGCGACGAGCGTCCGGCGCGTGAGATCGCCGAGGACTATCCGCCCCGACGTGTTGCCGAAAGCGGCATGACCGGTGGCGAGGCCTTGAGCGACAGCCTGCGCGAGGACAATGTCACCCTGGACGACCTGAGCCCGGACACGCTGTTCGATGAAACCGGTGCTCGTGATCCGCATGAGCCTGGCAGCGGTAGCAGACCTGCCGACCAGACTCTGCGTCAGGTAGACGCTCACGAGATCGGTGGCGGCATTGGCCTGGACGAGGCTGAGCTGGCTCGCTCGGCACCGTTGGACGGCGAGCCGTGGACCGACGATGTCAGCTCTGAAGATGACAGGCGCGAGCCGTGATAAACGAGCATGCTGTTCCTGCAACAGCCGATCATCCGGCCCTGCGCTTCGCTGCGGATTCCCTCACACCGGCCTTGCTCCCGGGAGGGCTGTGACTTGCCCGCGAAACAGCGACACTGCCCGATCAGGCCGCCGCCACCTTGCCCGCCGGCGCAGGGTTCTCCTCCCCACGACAGGCCTCGGCCAACGACAGGCTCTTGGTTTCCGGCGCCCAGGCCATCGACACCAGTGCCCCGAACAGCAGGATGCCGGCGAGGATCGCCATGGTCGGGTTCAGGCCGATCCCGGCCACGCTCACCGGTAGCAGGAAGGTACTGATCGCCGATCCCAGCCGGCTTGCTGCGGTGGCCAAGCCGATGCCGCTGGCGCGCACTTCGGTGGGGAAGCTCTCGGCCGGGTACACACCGACCAGGTTGCTCACCGCCGACAGCACCAGGGTGAACAGCCCGAACAGCGCCACCATCGCCCAGGCCATGCTGCTCGGCATCAGCACCAGCAGGAACAGCGCCGCCGCCAGGATCAGGAAGCTGTTGATCAGAAAGCCGCGGCGGCTGAATTTGATGGTGCACCAGATCCCCAGCAGTGCGCCGACGATCAGCAGGGCATTGAGCATCATCTCGGTGCCGAAGCCTTCGGCCAGCCCCATCTTCTGCAGGATCGCTGGCAGGAAGGTGTAGATGGCGAAGTAAGGCATGACGATGCAGATGAAGAACAGGCAGTTGAACGCCGTGCGCTTGCGGTATTCACGGCTGAACAGGGCGGCGAAACCGCTGTGGCTGGGCCGGGCGACTTCGTCGTCGAGTACCACGTTGGCGCCCAGGTGCTTGCGTACGATGGCGCGGGCTTCCTCGGCGCGGCCCTGGTGCATCAGCCAGCGTGGCGATTCTGGCGTGCCGATACGGGCGATGAGGATCATTGCTGCCGGAATGGCCGAGGACGCCAGCATCCAGCGCCAGGCATCGTCGCCCAGCGGCAGCAGGGCCGTGCCGACGAAGGTTGCGGCGACATAACCGAAGGTCCAGATCACGCTGAACGAGCCCAGCAGCACGCCACGGTGCTTGCGCGGCGAGAACTCGGCAAGCATGGCGTGGCCGACGCTGAAGTCGCCGCCAAGCCCAATGCCGATCAGTACCCGGCAAAGGAACAGTTGCGTTGCCGTCTCGACGAAGAACTGCATCACCGAGGCGAGGGTAATGAGCACGAAACTGATCAGGAAAATCTTCTGGCGCCCCAGTCGGTCGGAGATCCAGCCGAAGAACAGGCTGCCCAGGAAAAGCCCGAGCAACGCCGAGGCGCCGATCAGCCCCTGCCATAACGGGCTCAACTGCATCTGCGGATTGATCAGGGTGAAGGCGATACCGATCAGGCCGAGGATATAGCCGTCGGTGAAATGCGCGCCGAAGGTCAGGCCGGCGATCTTGATATGAAAACGTCCGATCGGCAGGTCGTCGATCTTGACTGTCTGTCCCGTCATGTTGACACCTCGTTGTTATTGTTTGGGTCAGGGGCGTTGCGGTCCTCGTAGGAGCGGGCTGGCCCGCGAATGCGTCGGTGCCGTCACTATTGCATTCGCGGGCAAGTCGCAGCGGCGAACCGCCGCTCCCACAGGGATTGGGCTGGCCTTTAGATTTTGAACAAGACAGTTGTTCCTACAGGGACGCGGGCTGGCGCTCGGACAACCACTCCAGCGCCGCCCGCCCGGCGCGCAAGCCGCTGGCAAAGCACGCCGTCAGCAGGTAGCCCCCGGTCGGCGCTTCCCAGTCCAGCATCTCGCCGGCACAGAAGACGCCGGGCAGTTGCTTGAGCATCAAGCCCTCGTCCAGCGCCTCGAAACGTACGCCACCGGCACTGCTGATCGCTTCATCCAGCGGCCGCGTACGCATCAGTTCGATCGGCAGCGCCTTGATCGCCTGGGCCAAGCGCGTGGGGTCGGCGAAGGTGGCCTGGTCGGTCAGCTCGCGCAGCAGCGCGGCCTTCACCCCGTCGATCCCGAGCTGCCCCTGCAGGTGCTTGGCCATCGAGCGGGAGCCACGGGGCTTGGCCAGGGCCTGAGCGATTTTATCCACAGGGCGATCCGGCAGCAGGTCGAGCAGCAAGGTAGCGCGTCCGTCGCGCTCGATGCCGGCGCGCACCGCCGCCGACCATGCATACACCAGGCTGCCTTCCACGCCTTGGGCGGTGAGGATGAACTCGCCCTTGCGCGCAGCGCTGCCAGGCACGCTGAGTGCGATGTTCTTCAGCGGCGCGCCGGCGAACTTGTTCCTGAGCAGATCGCTCCAGCCCTGCACCTCGAAACCACAGTTGCTCGGGCGTAATGGCGAGATATCCACAGCGCGCTCGGCCAGCAGTGGCACCCAACTGCCATCCGAGCCCAGGCGCGCCCAACTACCGCCACCCAAGGCCAGGATCACGGCAGTGGCGCGCACCAGGCGTTCGCCCTGTGGATAAGCGATCCGCAGTGCGCCTTCCGTGTCCCAGCCGAGCCAGCGGTGCCGGGTGTGGATAACCACGCCGGAATCGCGCAGGCGCTTGAGCCAGGCGCGCAGCAGCGGTGCCGCTTTCATGTCAGTGGGGAAGACCCGCCCCGAGGTGCCGACGAAGGTCTCGATGCCCAGGCCGTGGATCCACTGGCGCAGGGCGTCGGCATCGAAATCACGCAGCAGCGTGTCGATGGCCTCGCGGCGTTCGCCATAGCGGCCGATGAAGGCCGGGTAGGGCTCGGAGTGGGTGATGTTCATGCCGCCAACGCCTGCCAGCAGGAACTTGCGACCCACCGACGGCATCGCATCGAACACCTCGACCGCCACGCCGGCCTGGGCCAGGGCCTCGGCAGCCATCAGGCCGGCGGGGCCACCGCCGATCACGGCGACGAGGGGAGGGGAGGTGGGGTGGGAATCGGTCATGGTGGCGGCAGGCTGTGGAAAAGAGTCGGCATTCTACCCCAGAGGTGCCTGTGCAGGTACTGTTCAAAAAATGAACAAATCTTTGCAGGTCAGGCAGTTAAAGGGCTCCAGGGGCTTTCCCGCAGGTTATCCACAAGCGGTTCCACAGTCATTGTGTGTAACCCAGCACCCGCGCCGCGCTGTGGTGAAGGATGCCGTGCCGCCGCGCCAGCGCCGCCCGGTCCTTGCTGTAACCGCCGCCGATCACCCCGACCACCGGAATATCACGGCCAAGACAGTGGCGCAGGACCGCTTCGTCACGGGCGGCGACGCCTGCATCGGTCAGTTGCAGATAACCCAGGGCGTCGTCCTTGTGCACATCGACGCCGGCGTCGTACAGCACGAGGTCGGGCTGGTAGAGCGGCAGCAGGTAGTTCAGCGCATCGTTCACCACCTTCAGGTACGCCGCGTCGTCCATGCCGCGCGGCAGGGGGATGTCCCAATCGCTCTGGGCCTTGCGTGCGGGGAAATTCTGCTCGCAGTGCAACGACACGGTGATCGCCTCTGGTGTGTCGTGAAGGATGCGTGCGGTGCCGTCGCCCTGGTGCACGTCGCAGTCGAAGATCAGCACGCGGTGCACGCGTCCGGCTGCGAGCAGGTAGCGGCTGATCACCGCCAGGTCGTTGAAGATGCAGAACCCGGCGGGGTGGTCGTAGTGGGCATGGTGGGTGCCGCCGGCCAGGTGGCAGGCGATACCGTGACGCAGGGCCATCTCGGCGGTCAGCAGCGAACCGCCGACGGCGCGCACGGTGCGCCGTGCCAGGGCCTCGCTCCAGGGCAGCCCCAGGCGGCGCTGGTCTTCGCGTGAGAGTTCGCCGTTCATGTAGCGCTCGATGTAGGCGCGGTCATGGGCCAGGGCGAGGATGTCGTTGGGGCAGAGTTCGGGGCGCAGCAAGGCCTGGTCGGTGGTCAGCCCGCTGTCGATCAGGTGATCGTGCAGCAGGCGGAACTTGTCCATGGGGAAACGATGTTCCGGCGGGAACTCGGGGCTGTAGTCTTCGTGGTAGATCAGCGGCAGGGGCATGGGCAGGATCGCGGCTGGAGGCAGCGTTGATCTTGCCAGTGGGCCAGAATGCCACGCAACTCAAACACTCATCAGCGTTGTGCCGACGCCAGTACCCGTCGCCAGTCCGGCTCGTTCATGCGCCCAAGGATACGGGCCTTGCCGCTGCCATCGACCGACACGAACAGCGCGCTGGCGTAGCCACTTTCGCGCTCGCCCGGCGCAACCTTGAGGGTGCGCTGGAAGTGATCGACGCAGCCGTTGTGGGTCACCAGCACAAGATTGTGCCCTGCACGCTTGTGCGCCATGGCCTGGCCTGCGAAGCCGCTCTCGCAGCCTTCGAGCCAGTCCTCGCTGGTCACCGTGTCGCCGACGATGAAGTGCGCGGTCTGTCGGGTGCGCAGCTTCGGGCTGCTGAGCAGGTCGGCACCGTTCAGCCCCAGGCGCTGCAAGCCTTCTCCGACACGCTGGGCGGCCTGGCTGCCGGACACGGTGATGCCGGTTGGATCGTCCAGGCAAGGGCCGGGCGCGCTGTCGCAGCGCTCGGCGTGGCGAATCATCACGATCACGCTGCCTTCGGCCCACTTCTGCAGCAGGCCGCTGGCGTTCAACTGCCGTTCATTGCCAAGGTTCACGATGTGCGTCCTCGTTGACGACCACAGCATCAATCCGGCCGCGGCCAGCACCAGGGCGAGGCCGGCGGCCCAAGCCTTGCGCGAACGTCGGTGTCGCTTGCGGCGGGTGGGGATGGCCAGGTTTTCCAGGATGTCGCTCGACAGCATGCTCGGGCTCCGGCAAGAGAGGGCCGCGCACAGGGCGGCGGCAGGTGAGGGCATTCTGTGAAGCGGCCTGTCTGCGCCGAGTGAAGCCGTTGTGAAAATTGCATTGGGCCTGGTGTGCAGGTGAAAAGCGCCCCCGGCGCCTAATCTGTAAACTGCAGGACTGAAAACTTGGAGCCCGCCCCGATGACCCCGATCCTCAAGCTCGAAAGCGCCCGCCTGGTGTTGCGCCAATGGCATGACGACGATTTGCAGGCGTTCGCCGAGATGTGCGCCGACCCGCAGGTGATGCGCTATTTTCCTGCGCCATTGACGCGTCTTGAGGCCGCCGCGCTGATCGGACGCATCCGTGGTCATTTCAACGAATACGGCTACGGTCTATGGGCATTGGAGCGCATGGACAGTGGTGCCTTCATTGGCCTGACCGGATTGCTCAACGTCAACTTCGACGCACCCTTCGCGCCGGCGGTCGAGATCAGTTGGCGTCTGGCTCGTCGTCACTGGGGCCAGGGCTTTGCCAGCGAGGCGGCGTGGACTTGCCTGCGCTGCGCATTCGCCCAGTTGCGCCTGGATGAGGTGGTGTCGTTCACCACTCACGACAACGTACCCTCGCAGAAGGTCATGCAGGCGATCGGCATGGTTCAGGACGAGGCAGGCAGCTTCGAACACCCGCGACTGCCCGAGGGGCACCCGCTGCGCCCGCACGTGTTGTATCGCATTGACCGGCCGCGCTGGGAGCGAACCCTGCATGCCTGAATGGGGCGCCATGCACGGAGGCGATGACAAATTCTGTATGATTTGCGCCAATGCCCGAATTGCCGTGACACCTGTCAGGAGTAGCCCCCGATGAGCCATGTGTTGGACGACCTGGTCGACCTGTTGAGCCTCGAATCCATCGAAGAGAACCTGTTCCGTGGCCGTAGCCAGGACCTGGGCTTTCGTCAGTTGTATGGCGGCCAGGTGCTGGGCCAGTCGTTATCGGCGGCCAGCCAGACGGTCGAGGACGCGCGCCATGTCCATTCCCTGCACGGCTATTTCCTGCGCCCTGGCGATGCCAGCATGCCGGTCGTCTATTCGGTCGATCGGGTGCGCGACGGCGGCAGTTTCAGCACCCGCCGGGTCACGGCGATCCAGAAGGGCAACCCGATCTTTACCTGCAGCGCGTCGTTCCAGTACGACGAGGGCGGTTTCGAGCACCAGGTGCAGATGCCCGATGTGGTCGGCCCCGAGAACCTGCCCAGCGAAGTCGAACTGGCCCGCGTGATGGCTGACAAGCTGCCCGAGCGTATCCGCGACAAGGTGCTGTGCGCCAAGCCCATCGAGATCCGCCCGGTGACCGAGCGTGATCCGTTCGACCCCAAGCCGGGCGACCCGGTGAAGTACGCCTGGTTCCGCGCCGACGGCAACCTTCCGGACATCCCGGCGCTGCACAAGTACGTGTTGGCCTACGCCTCGGATTTCGGGCTGCTGACCACCTCGTTGCTGCCCCACGGCAAATCGGTGTGGCAGAAGGATATGCAGATCGCCAGCCTCGACCATGCGCTGTGGTTCCACCGCGACCTGCGTGCCGACGACTGGCTGCTGTACGCCACCGACAGCCCATGGGCCGGCAACGCCCGCGGTTTCACCCGCGGCAGCATCTTCAACCGCGCCGGGCAACTGGTGGCCTCGTCCACCCAGGAAGGCCTGATCCGCCATCGCAAGGACTGGGCATGAGCCTGCACGAAGTACGCAACTGGGTGTTCGACATGGACGGCACTCTCACCGTGGCGGTGCACGACTTTGCCGCGATCCGCGAGGCGCTGGAGATTCCGCCCGAGGATGACATCCTCACCCACCTCGCCGCGCTGCCTCACGAGGAGTCCAAGGCCAAGCACGCCTGGCTGCTGGAGCACGAGCGCGACCTGGCGATCGCCTCGAAGGCCGCGACCGGTGCAGTCGAGCTGGTACGCGAGCTGTCGGCGCGTGGCTGCCGGCTGGCGATCCTCACCCGCAACGCGCGGGAGCTGGCGCATGTCACGCTGGAGGCCATTGGTCTGGCCGACTGCTTCCCGGTCGAACACATTCTGGGACGTGACGAGGCGGCGCCCAAGCCCGACCCGGATGGCCTGTTGCAGATCGCCCGGGCCTGGGGTGTGAATCCGTCGGAACTGGTGATGGTGGGCGACTACCGCTTCGACCTGGATTGCGGACGTGCGGCGGGGGCCAGGACGGTCCTGGTCAACCTGCCCGACAACCCCTGGCCGGAGCTGGCGGACTGGCATGCGGCGGACTGCCGGGTGCTCAGGGCGATGTTTGGTTGAACTGTGGGAGCGGGCTTGCCCGCGAAGAACTCACCGCTATCCCATGTAATGAACAGTAACCCATGACGATTCACTGACATCCCACTACATTCCCGGACACTGGCAAGGGCAGCCCCCTGACTAGAATGCCCGGTCTTGAATGAGACCGATTCTCTGTCACGCATCCGCTGTTGCCAGGAGCCCTCCGATGTTCTCCGTTCTCCGTTCCGCGCGGCGCCTGCTGCCGCTGCTCATGCTGCTGGTCGCAGGCCTCGGCACTCTCCAGACCGCCAGCGCCGCCCAGGTCACCGACGTGCTCGGGCGCAAGGTGGAAGTCGATCACGCGCCCCAGCGCATCGTCCTCGGCGAGGGCCGGCTGTTCTTCGCCCTGGCCCTGCTGGATCGCGACAACCCGTTCCAGCGCGTGGTCGGTTGGCAGAACGACATGCGCCTGCTCGACCCGCATACCTACGACGTCTACGCCAAGCTTTATCCCCAGGTGGCCAAGCTGCCGCTGATCGGCCAGGCCTCGGAGCAGAGCGTCAGCGCCGAGCAGATCCTGGCACTGAAACCGGACCTGGCGATCTTCAGTATCGCCGGCGAAGGCCCGACCCAGCACAGCCCGGTCGCCGACCTGCTGGAACAGGCCGGCATCCCGGTACTGTTCATCGACTTCCGTGTGCACCCGATCAAGAACACCCGCGTCAGCCTCGAAGCCCTAGGCACCTTGCTGGGTCGCGAGCAGCAGGCGAAGGAATACCTGGACCTCTACGACAGCCACCTCAAGCACGTCACCGACCAGGTGGCGGGGCTCAAGGACAGCGAGCGGCCGAAAGTCTTCCTCGAACTGCTGGCGGGCGTCTGGCAGGCGCCGGGGCACACCACCGGCAAGAGCGGCCTGGGCAGTGTGGTCGAGGCGGTCGGTGGGCACAATATCGCTGCTGACGTGGTGCCCGGCGCGCTGGGCGACGTCAGCGTCGAATACGTGCTCAAGGCCGATCCGGACGTCTACATCGCTACCGGCAACCGTGCCCCCGGCGTGCTGCTCGGCGCCGGCGTGAGTGCCGATACCGCGCGCCAGAGCCTGGCCAGGATCATCGCGCGCCCCGAATTCGCGCCGCTGCGCCCGATCCGCGATGGCCAGGCCCACGGTCTGTGGCATGACTTCTACAACTCACCGTTCAACATCCTCGCCATCGAAGCCATGGCCCGCTGGATTCACCCCGAGCGCTTCAAGGATCTGGATCCGCAAGCGACCATGGCCGACATCAACCACCTGCTGAAGGTCGGCCTGGACGGCCACTACTGGATCGACGCCAAGTGACCGCCCAGGCTCTGGACGGCGCCGCGCTGGCGGCCTGGCGGTATCGGCGCTTGCTCTGGCGGCGTGCCGGGCTGGTCGGCGGGCTGGCCGTGCTGCTGGCGCTGGCGGTGCTCGGCGACCTGGCCAGCGGCGCCTCTGGCATGGGGCTCGGACAGCTGCTGCATGGGGTGTTCGATCCGAACGCACTGAGCGCCACCGAACGGGTGATCATCTGGAACGTGCGCCTGCCCTACGCGCTGATGGCGGTGCTGGTCGGGGCCGCGTTGGCGCTGGCTGGCGCGGAGATGCAGGCGATCCTCGACAACCCGCTGGCCAGCCCTTTCACCCTGGGGGTGTCCTCTGCCGCCGCGCTGGGCGCGTCGCTGGCCATCGCCTATCCGCTGTCGGTGGCCTGGCTGGCGCCGAGCGCCCAGGTAACGGTGATGGCGTTCGTCTTCGCCTGCCTGTCGGTGCTGTTGCTGCAGGCCATGTCGCGGCTGCGCGGTGCCGGGGTCGAGAGCCTGGTGCTGTTCGGTATCGCCCTGGTGTTCAGTTGCAACGCATTGGTGTCGTTGCTGCAGTTGCTGGCCACCGAGGATGTGCTGCAGCAACTGGTGTTCTGGACCCTCGGTAGCCTGGCGCGGGCCAACTGGCAGAAGCTGGGCATTCTTGCTGCGGTGCTGGCGCTGGTGCTGCCGTTCTCGCTGCGCGCCGCCCCGGCCATGACTCTGCTGCGCATGGGCGAAGACCGTGCCCGCAGCTTCGGCGTGGACACCCGGCGCCTGCGCGTCGCCTCGCTGCTGCGCATCAGCCTGCTGTCGGCGACCGCCGTGGCTTTTGTCGGCACCATCGGGTTTATCGGCCTGGTCGGCCCGCACATCGCCCGCCTGCTGGTGGGTGAGGACCAGCGCTTCCTGTTGCCGGCCAGTGCACTGGTCGGGGCATTGCTGCTGTCGCTGTCGTCGATCGCCAGCAAGCTGATCCTGCCAGGGGTGATCGTGCCGGTGGGGATCGTCACCGCCCTGGTGGGCGTACCGGTGTTCGTGGTGCTGGTGTTCCGGCGGGGGAGAAGGTTGTGAGCTTGCGTATCGAAGGGCTGTCGGTCAGCTATGGCGCGCGTCGGATCATCCAGCAACTGAGCCTGCCGTCGCTGCCGACGGGCAGCCTGGTGGCGCTGGTCGGCCCCAACGGGGCGGGCAAGTCCACCCTGCTGCGCGCCCTGGCCGGGCTGGAGCGGATGCAGGGCGCGGTGCACCTGGGCGATGAGGATGTTACCCGACTGAGTTTCGCCGAGCGCGCCCGGCGCTTGGCCTACATGCCACAGCAGCTGCCGCCGGGGCTGGCGCTCGGGGTGCTGGAGAGCATCGTCGCTGCGCTGCGCGTGGGGGCTGCCGATGACCTGTTGGCGACGGCCTTCGATGCGCTGCGCCAGTTGGGCATCGAGCACCTGGCCGAGCAAGGCTTGGACAGTCTGTCCGGCGGCCAGCGCCAACTGGTGGCCCTGGCCCAGTTGCTGGCGCGCAATCCACAGGTGCTGTTGCTCGACGAGCCAACCAGCGCCCTGGACCTGCACTACCAACTGCGGGTGATGGATGCAGTGCGTGAGCGGGTGGTTCGCCATCGGCTGTTGGCGGTCGCGGTGCTGCACGACATCAATCTGGCGGCCAGCCATGCCGATTGTCTGGTGATGCTGGAGAAGGGCCGGGTGGTGGCCTGCGGCACCCCGGCCGAGGTGCTCGAACCGCAGTTGCTGGCGCAGGTATATGGCGTCGAGGCGCGGGTCGAGCAGTGCTCCCGTGGCCGCCTTCAGGTGCTGGTGGACCGGGCGCTGCGCTGAGCCTGCCGGCCCGGCTGCACGCCCGCTCCGTCAGCCGGACTCAGGCGAAGACGAAGTACTTGCGTACGGTCTCGACCACTTCCCAGGTGCCTTTCATGCCGGGCTCGATGACGAACACATCGCCGCCCTTGAGGTGCTTGGGCTCTTCGCCTTCGGGGGTGATGATGCAGTAGCCCTCGAGGAAGTGGCAGAACTCCCACTTCTCGTAGTTGACCTCGAACTTGCCAGGGGTGCAGATCCAGGTGCCCATGATCTTGCTGCCATCGGCCGACAGGTAGGCATTGAGGTTGACGGTGTGCGGGTCGCCGCCGATGCGTTTCCACTTGGTCGCATCGACCACCGGGGTCGGGCAGGTTTCGCGCAGGACGGTGATGAAGTCGGACATGGCAAGGCTCCTGATGACGGGCTGAGTGACCCGTCACCTTAGGGCGTTGGCCCGACATGCAGTTGCCTGGATTCGACGCCTATCTGCCTGGTCGCGCTATGGCGGTCACGCCCACCAATAGCGCACGAAGTGGAAGAACACCGGCGCGGCGAAGCACACCGAATCCATGCGGTCGAGCATGCCGCCATGTCCTTCGATCATGTGCCCCCAGTCCTTCACCCCGCGATCGCGCTTGATGGCCGACATCACCAGCCCGCCAAAGAACCCCATGGCGTTGACCGTCAATGCCATCAGCGCCGCCTGCCAGAAGTTGAACGGGGTGATCCAGCACAGCAGGGCGCCGACCAGCGTGGCCAACGCCACCCCGCCGGCCAGGCCCTCGACGGTTTTGGACGGCGACAGGTTGGGCGCCACCTTGCGCTTGCCGAACAGCTTGCCGCACACGTACTGCAGCACGTCGCTGATCTGCACCACCAGGATCAACCAGGCGATCAGCAGCAGGTTGCGGCCCTCGTAGCCGGGGATGTCCAAGGTCATCAGCGCGGGCACCGACGACACGCAGTACACCGCGATCATCAGGCCCCACTGCACCTTCGAGGCGCGTTCCAGGAAGCGTGTGGTATCGCCGCCGAAGCTGGCCAGGATCGGCAGCAGCAAAAACAGGTACACCGGAATGAAGATGCTGAACATGCCGTACCAGTCCATGGCGATCAGCAGGTACTGCACCGGCAACGCTACGTAGAACGCCGCCACCAGCGCCGGGTAGTCGCTGCGCCGGGTCGGGGTGAGGGTCATGAACTCGCGCAGGGCATAGAACGACACGCAATAGAACAGCACTATCACGCCGTACTTGCCGAACACGAAGGCAAGGCCAATCACCAGCACCATCACCCACCAGGCGTTGATGCGTGCGTTGAGGTTGTCGATCACCGCGTGCGGCGCGGAACCTGCGCGCCACTTGAGCAGGCGGCCGATGACACTGGCCAGGAGCAGCAGGGCGCCGATGCCGGCGAACAAGGACAGGGTGTTGTGATCCATCTCAGGCTTCCTTCGGGGCCAGGTTCAGCAGGGCCTGACGGGCCCGCTCGAGAAACGCCTGCTTGCTTTCGTCAGGCAGCACCTGCAATGGCTCGCCGAAACTCAGCGTGCACAGCAGCGGCAACGGCAGGGCGCGGCCCTTGGGCATCACCCGGTTGAGGTTGGCGATCCACACCGGCACCACTTCGATGTCAGGCTGGGCGGATGCGAGGTGGAACAGGCCGCTCTTGAAAGGCAGCAGTGGATCGTCGCCAAGATTGCGTGTGCCTTCGGGGAAGAAGATCAGCGAGTCACCCTGGGCCAGCGCATCGAGTACCGGTTGCAGCGGATTGTCCTGGCCTTCGCTGCGCTGACGGTCGATCAGGATGCCATTGAAGACATTGTGGATGACGAAGTTGCGCAGGCCTGGCGTGTTCCAGTAGTCGGCGCCGGCCACGGGCCGCGTGCGGCGCCGCAAGGGTTCGGGCAGCGAGGCCCAGAGCAGGACGAAATCGCCGTGGCTGCTGTGGTTGGCGAAGTACAGGCGCTGCACCGGTTGTGGCGTGCAGCCGAGCCAGAGGGCCCGAGCGCCGGTGATCAGGCGCGCGGCGGAGGTGATGGCGAAGGCGGTCAAGGCGGCGAGCATGGTGCAGGGTCATCCGGTGAAGGGCAGTGTCAGCAGGGTAGCCAAGGTCAGCAGTAGCTGCAGGCCCAGGCACAGGCTCTGGCGGCGCAGCAGGGCGAGGGCGGCCTGGCTGCGGGTTGGCCAGTCGCGTGGATCGTCGGCCTTGGCCTTGAGGTTGAGGTCGAACAGGGCGCGGTCCAGGGCGCGAGTATCGTCGGCACGTTGCGGGCTGGCGGCCAGGCGTGCGAAGAGCTCGGCGTCCAGGGCCACGCGAATGGCCCAGTACTTGTGGGCAACGCCGAGGATCAGCAGCAGGATGCACAGCACGCTGGCCAGCGGGTGCAGGTGCAGGCCGAGCAGCGGTGCCAGGCCGTAGGCGATGGCCAGCAGGGTCAGTGCATCGGACAGGCGTTCCAGTTGTCGACCACGGGCTAGCAGGGTGGCGACCAGGTACAGGTTCATGGCTGGACTCCGAGTTGCAGTAGGGCCTGGCGGTGGCCCGTATGCAGCACCACGCCCGGGCGGGCCTGGCGGATGAGGGCTTCGGCGGCGTCGATGTCGGCGCAGCGGCCGGTGTGGATCAGCCAGGCGGCTACGGCGCTGGCGCTGCGTGAATAGCCCAGGGCGCAGCAGACCAGAAGCGGGCCTTGAGGGCGCAGGCGTTCGATGGCTTTGGCGGCCTGCAGCAGCAGGGCGGGGCTCGGGGGGATGAGGTCTAGGGTGGGCAGGCTGAGGTAGGTTGCCTGTTCTGGCCCATTCGCGGGCAAGCCCGCTCCTACAGGGGTATTAGGCGCTGTGGCTGGCCATGGGCAGGGTAGCTCCGCACACAAATCCACCACCGCAGCAAAATCACCTGCCTCTCCCAATCCGGGAATCCGCCCCAGATACACCCCGTCGCATATTTCATCTGCCTGCGGATGTCGCCAGGTCCAGGCCCGTGAGTTGACCCAGGCGCCAACCAGATAGGGCGCCAGCAGCCAGGTCGCGGCATTCGACAGTCGTCCATCCGCTCCCTTCTGGAATCCGCCAGCACCGAACAGCACATAGTTCAGCGCCACCACCAGCAACGCCAGTGCCGGCCATAACAAGCACAGCCATACACCACCGAGCTTGAAGGCCAGCCCTGCACACAACAGGGCGCCGATGCCATAGCGCAAGCCAAGCCGCCAGCGTTTCGGCTCACGCGTCAGGCGCGCCTCGCGCAGCGGCAATGCGCCCTGGTGCGGCCATAGCCACAGGCACAACAACCCCACCAGCGCGCCGCTGGGCAGGTCGATGAAGTGGTGCTGCCAGGTGGTCAGCACCGACAGCCCGATCAACGCCATCCAGCCGTGCACAGCCCAGCGCCAGAGCGGCTTGTGGGTATGCCGGGCGAACATCGTCCAGATGATCACCAGCAGCGCGATATGCAGCGACGGGGCCTGGTTGTACGGCTTGTCGAAGCCCATCAGCACATCGAACAGCCAGCCGAACACACCTGCCAGTTCCGGTCGCTCGAAGGTGAAGCGCAGCGGCCAGAGCAGGAAGCAGGTCACGCTGACCACCTGTGCGGTCAGCAGCGCCAGGGCATGGCGGTCCATCTCGCGGCGAGTGAGCGGCAGCAGGAATGACAAACCGTACAGCAGGTCGATCGACCAGTACGGGATGATCGTCCACGGCCACAGCGGCATATGCTGCTCCCAGCCGAATACCAGGCTGCCGACATCGTCGCGCCCGGCGGTGTAGCTGTTGGCCAGGCCGTAGCTGAGGAAGAAGAACGGCCCGAGCAGCAACAGCCACAGCACGCCGCGCCGGATCAGCCCGGCTTCGCGTGTCATCAGCGAACCCGCTGGGCCAGGCTGACGCTGAAGATTCCCCATCCGTCGATGCGCTGGGCGATCTTGCGAAAACCGGCCGCTTCCACCAGTTGGTCCATCTCGGCCTGGCTGCGCCGACGCATCACCCAGGCGTCGCCGCCGCGGTGGCTGGTCAGGGCGCGGGCGATCATCTCCAGCTGTGGGTGCCAGGGCTGGCCGGTGTAGACCAGGTAGCCGCCGTCTTCCACGGCATCGGCCAGCCCGGCCAGGGAGTCGCCCACCAGTTGGTTGCTGGCGAACAGTTCATAGAGCCCGGACACCACCGCCAGGGTGGGGCGCGGGTCGAGGCTGGCCAGGCTCTGGCGGTCGAAGGCATCGCCCTGGACGAAACGGGCGATCTCGCCCAGGCCCTTTTCGTTGATCAACGCGCTGCCCTGTTGCACGTTCAGCTCGCTGTAGTCGCGCAGCAGGATCGAGTCCGGCAATTGCTCCTGCAGCGCTTCGAGGATGTAGCGGCCGTGGCCGGCGGCGATATCGACGATGTGCACAGGTCGTGCCTGTTCGCGCAGGCGAGCGATGGCCAGGCGCAGCAGTTCCTCGACATGCACCTTGCGTTGGCGGATGCCACGCCAGCCAATGGCGTCGAGGTAGTTGCGATCGATCAGCTCGCCCAGTTTGCCCTTGCCGGTCGCCTGGTTGCGGTACACGTAGTCCAGGGTGCTGCCGGAGTCGAAGCCGGTGTCGAAACCCAGCTTCACCCCTTCGGACAGCCCCTTGCCCAGGCGCAGGCTGGCGCGGTAGCTGCGCCAGTAGAGGTCGCGCGGCGAGTTGCGTGGCAGCGGTGCGGCCAGGCACTCGGCCTCGGCGCAGCTGGCGCCGACCTTGTCTGCATCGAGCAGCGACGGTGCAGGCAGCGGTGCGTCGAAACAGTGGGCGATGAAGCGCTCGATCCGCGCCAGGGCGTGGGTGCGGTCGCGTTCGCCGAGGGTGTCGTGGAAGAAACCGGGCAGGATGTGCATCTCCTTGCGCGGGCTGCCCAGGCGCTCGAAGAAGCGCTCCTGCGGGCCGCGTTCCACTACGAAGTCTGCGCCGGACACCAGCAACTGAGTCGGCACCTGGATGGCCTGGGCATCGGCCACCACACGGTCGGCAGCCTCGTACAGGCCCAGCAGCACGGTCACCGAGATCGGTCGGCTGATCAGCGGGTCTGCGGTGTACGACATCACCCGTTCCGGGTCATGGGTGAGCAGGCGCGGCTTGACATAGCTGTTGACGAAGAAGTTGCCGCGCAGGGCCTTGAGCAGTTTCAGGCCGGGGCGGGCGAAGGGCACGTAGAGCTTGACCTTGAACGCCGGCGAGGCCAGCACCAGGCAGCGCACCTTGGGCGCGTAGTCGTGGGCCCAGGTGGCGATCAGCACTGCGCCGACGCTCTGCGCCAGCACTGCCATATCGGGCTCGGCGATGCCGTGCCGGGCCTGGATATGTTCGATGAAGGTCTGCACGTCGCGCACGCTGGTGGCGAAGCTCGGGCTATCGCCCCGGGCCCCTGGCGAGAGGCCATGGCCACGGGCGTCCCAGGCGAAGATGTCGTAACCGGGCAGGTCCAGTTCGTCGGCCAGGTGCGCCATGCGCCCGCCGTGCTCGTGCCCGCGATGGAACATCACCAGCGCCCGGCGTGGCTGGTGCTCGTTGCGGGTGGCCGGCCAGTGCCGGTAGTGCAGCTCGACGCCGTCGTGGGTCGAGAAGTGCAGCGATTGCGCTTGGCGCATGGTGAAAGTCCTTGTCCTGCGGCGGTGGGGTCAGCGGGTTTCGGCCAGCCCGTGGCGTACCCGGTTGTAGAGGGTATAGAGCGAGAGCAGCAGGATGACCAGCAGCAGGCCGTTGATCCACGTCGAATTCAGCACGCCGAAGCCCACGCCGGTCCCCAGTACGCCGAATGCAAAGGCCCGGTCGCTCTTGCCCATCGGCCCGTCGTAACGCCGCGAAGCACCGGCCAGCGGGCCCATCACCCCGGCGTATTCACTGATGACGGCAAGCAACACCACCAGCACCACCAGTGTCGGCGACACCCCGACCAGCAACGCGAAGGGCAGGTACAGCGCCGCGTCGGCGATCACGTCGCACAGCTCGTTGAGGTAGGCGCCGAGGGTCGATTGCTGGCCGAACTCGCGGGCCAGCATGCCATCGACGGCATTGAGCGCCATGCGCAGCAGCATCCACACCGGGATGAGGATGAACAGCCAGGTGACGTGGGGCAGCCAGGTGAGCAGCAGCCCCAGCAGCACCGACACCAACGCTGCGGCGACGGTGACCTGGTTGGCAGTGACGCCGCGAGCGTAGAGACGCTGAACCGATGGGCGCAGCAGAGCCTGGAAGCGGGGTTTGAGCTGATAGATGGATGGCACGGTGAGTTCCCTGTCGTGGTGCGGCGTGGAGGGGATTGTGGGGAAAGAGATTGCGGGGCGGCAAGGGGGGGGCGTGTGGTAGTTCACATCTGTGTCGACTGGGCGACTCAGGGTCTACTGCGCCGCCCGACTGTCCCGCGAACATCGGCACTGCGGGTGCCGGGTAGACTACAACGCATCCCGCGCCTTGCCGCGATACACCCGCAGCACATCCGCCATTACCGCCAGGGCGATTTCCGCTGGCGACTTGCTGCCCAGGTCCAGGCCGATCGGCATGTGCAGGCGTTCGATCTGCTGTGCTGACAAGCCGCCGATGCGCTGCAGGCGTTCGGCGCGGCGGGCGGAGGTGGTCACCGAGCCCATGGCGCCGATGTAGAACGCCGGGGTATGCACGGCCTCCATCAGCGCCAGGTCATCGATCTTCGGATCGTGGGTCAGCGCCACCACCGCGGTGGCGGCATGGCAGCCACCTTCGGCAATGAACTCCGAGGGCAGCACGCGGTGCAGTTGAGCACCCTCCAGATGCACATGGGCCATCTCCTCGCGCGGATCGCAGGCGATCACTTCGCAGCCCAGCGTACGGGCGATATCGGCGCAGGCTTCAGCCACCGGTGACAACCCCGCCAGCAGCAGGCGCAGGGCCGGGCCGATGGCGATATGTACGGCATCCTCGCTCATGCGCACGGTAACGCTGCTATCGCTTTCCAGGCCAAAGGTGCCATCCATCAGCCCCACCCTGCGCGTCACCCGGCGCTGGCCAAGCAATGCGCCGCGCAACGCCTGCAAGTGCTCCAGCCAGGCCGCACTGGCCTCGCGCCGCTCGACCAGCACCACCAACACCCCCCCGCACGGCAGGCGCAAGCGCCGACTTTGCGCCTGTCCATCGCCATAGCGCACCACCTGCGCAGCACAGTGGAATGCACCCTGTGCGAGGCTGTCGAGAAACTCCTCCTCCACACAGCCTCCCGACAATGATCCGACATACTCCAGCCCGCCACGGCAGACCAGCATCGCTCCCGGTGCACGGGGTGCCGAGCCGTAGGTGGAGAGCACCGTGCACAGCCATACCGTGTCGCCGGCACAAGCCCATGCCAGCGCCTTGTCGATCACTTGCCGGTCGAGATGCTGCATGTTCGGTTACCCCGTTCCAATCGTTGGCGCCACACCCCATGTCTGTGGCAGTGTTGGCTATCTGGCCAGCCCCACAGGGACCGACATGCAGACTCGCAAAACCGGTGTTCGCGCCCAGCAGGCCGACCGCACCAAGGACAACATCCTCAAGGCCGCGGTGAAGGTCTTCAGCAAGGAGGGCTTCACCGGCGGGCGCGTCGAGCAGATCTCCACGCTGGCCAAGTCCAACGACCGGATGATCTATTACTACTTCGGCAACAAGGAAAAGCTGTTCATCAGCGTGCTGGAGCATATCTACGCCAGCTTCAACCAGGCCGAAGCCAAGCTGCGCCTGGACCTGTCCGACCCCGAGCTCGCGCTGCGCCAACTGGTGGCGTTCATCTGGGACTACTACGTGCGCCATCCCGAGTTCGTCACCATCCTGGCCACCGAAAACCTTCACCAGGGCCAGCACGCGCGCAAGTCGCAGAACCTGCAGGCGCTGTCCGGCGAGGCGGTCGGCGTGCTGCGGCCGATCATCGAGGCTGGGCAGGCCAAGGGCCTGTTCCGCGACGATATCGACATCACCCACGCCTACCTGATGATTGCCTCGCTCTGCTATTTCTATAACTCCAACCGCCATACGCTCAGCTCGTTCCTCGCCGTGGACCTTGCCGACAAGCAGGCCAAGGCCGAGTGGCTGGACTTCATCAGCGACCTCGCCCTGCGCGGTCTGCGCCGCTAGCCTCAGTGGCTGCCGGGGTTGGCACGCACTTGCGCGCTCTTCGCCGTCAGCCCTTGCCAGGCCGGTTTGTCTGCGGCGAAACGCTGGCGCAGGTAGGCGGCCAGATCCGCCACCTGGCGGTCCGAGAGGCTATCCCTGAAGCCGGGCATATAGCCCAGGTCGCGGGTCGCAGGCGTCGGAATACCGTGCAGGATCACGCGCAGCAGGTTGTCCGGCACATCGCTGTGCACGTTGCTGTTGACCGCCATCGACGGGCTGACACCGAACAGCTTCGGGCCCAGGCCATCGCTGTGGCAGGCCATGCACGCACCCTTGAACACCCGCTCGCCGTTGCTGATGGACAGTTGCGTATCGACCTGGGGCGCAGCCGGGGTCGCGACTGGCTGCGGCGCGCCGTCCAGTGAAGTCAGGTAGTGGGCAATGGCCCGCACGTCGTTCTCCGGCAAGGTTGCCAGCTCGCTGACCACCGGCCCCATGGGCCCGGCGGCGACACCGTGCTTGTCGGAGAAGCCGGTGCGCAGATAAGTGAACAGCTCGCTCTCGCTCCAGGGCGTGGACGACTTGCCCAGGGCGTTGAGCGCTGGCGCTTCCCAGCCATCGACCATGCCCCCGGCCAGGTAGCTTTTGCCGGCTTTTTCCGCGCCCATCAGGTTGCGCGGCGAGTGACAGGCGGTGCAGTGCCCGAGGCCATCGACCAGGTAGGCGCCGCGGTTCCACTGCGCACTGCGCTGTGGGTCGGGCTGGTACTCGCCGCGCTTGAGGAACAGTGCGTTCCAGCCGGCCATCAGCGGGCGCTGGTTGAACGGGAAACGCATGTCGTTGGCGGGCGCCTCCTGGCGCACTGGTGTCTGCGACATCAGGTAGGCGTACAGCGCCTGCATGTCACCGTCGGTGATGTTGCGAAACGAGGTGTAGGGAAAGGCCGGGTACAGATGTCGGCCGTCGCGGCTGATGCCCTCGCGCATGGCGCGCTCGAAGGCGGCGAACGACCAACGGCCGATGCCGGTTTCCAGATCGGGCGTGATGTTGGTGCTGTACAGCGTGCCGAACGGCGTTTCCATCGCCAGGCCGCCGGCATTGACCTTGCCGCCGCTGACCGTGTGGCACACCGCGCAATCGCCGGCCGCCGCCACCTGGCGCCCACGTTCGAGCATTGCCGCTGACCAGCTGCCGGCCGCCGGAGGCGTCACCGGCGCGATTTCCGCGCGAAAGGGCAGGGCGGTCGCGAGCATGCCCAGGGCGGCACCGAACACGCCGGCGATCGAGCCGAACCACCACTTCGAGCGCTTCGACGCGGGCTGTGCTGGCGCAGACGAATCCTCGCCGTTGCCGCCAAGCGCGGCGCGCACCCGTTCGGCAGTGATCGGCAGCTCGCGAAAGCGTATGCCGGTGGCGTCGAAGATCGCGTTGGCGATGGCCGCCGCGCTCGGCACCGAGGCCGATTCGCCGCTGCCCATCGGTGGTTCGTGCTGGCGCGGCAGCATCATCACGTCGATGGCTGGCAGCTCCGGGAAGGTGAGGATCGGGTAGCCGCCCCATTCCTTGCTGGCCACCGTCGATTCCTCGAAGTGCACCTGTTCCTTGAGCACGCGGCTGGTGGACTGGATCACGTTGCCGTGGATCTGGTGGCGCACGCCCTCAGGGTTGACCATCATGCCCGCGTCATGGCCGATCACCACCCGCGTGACGGCCACCTCGCCGGTACGTCGGTCCACCGCCACATCGGCGACCCAGGCCGCCCAGGCCGCGCCGAAACCCGGGAACTTGCTGTGGATGTAGCGCGCATAGGCAAAACCGCGACCGCGCAACACATCGCCTTCGGCGGGCGTCTGCATGGGCTGGGTGTGCGCCTGCCACTGGGCGCGCTCGGCGGTGGCCTTGACCAAGTCGATGGCGCGCGGATCGGACAGGTGGCGCAGGCGGTACTCGACCGGGTCGACCCCCGCCGCGAAGGCCAGCTCGTCGATATATGACTCGTGGGCAAAGCTGTTGGGCATCGCCGACACGCCGCGCATCCACGACGCACGCACCAGCGGCGTCATGTCATTGATGGTGACGCGCATGTGTTCGTAGTCGTAGGGCGGAATCGAGGTACGGTCGCCCATTTCGAACAGCGCCGGCACCGGCTCCACCGCGCCGGTCAGCAGCAGGGCGAGGGTGGGGGCGCCGTTGGAGGGGTAGCTGGTCTGGAAGTCATAGGCGGCGACCGTGCCGTCGGCGTTCAGGCCGCCGTCGATCTCCATCAGTTGCGCGGTGCCCTTGGGCTCCCAGACATGCTCCTGCTCGCGGGTCAGCTGTACCCGCACCGGGCGTCCGACCGCGCGCGACAGCAGCACCGCATCGGCGCACACGTCGTCGGCGCAGTTGCGGCCGTAGCAGCCCGCCGCCTCCATGCGGATGATCTCGATGCGTGCTTCGGAGCATTCCAGCAACCAGGCGAGGTCGGCGCGCAGCAGGTGCGGATTCTGGGTGCCGGACCAGACGCGGATCTGGCCTTCGGTGAAGTCGGCCAGGGCGCAGGATGGGCCGATCGAGCCATGCAACTGGTAGGGCCACAGGTAGCTGCGGCTCAGACGCTGGCTGGCGTTGGCGATGCCCGCGTCGACCTCGCCCTTGTCCAGCACGGTGCGCTGCACCCTGGGGTTGTCGCGGATGGCCTGGGCGACGTCGCTGAGATCGGGCAGCTTGCCGGTGAACGGTTTCCAGCTCAGCTTGAGGTCGTGGGCGGCGCGGATCGCCTGTTCCTCACGTTCGGCCACCACGCCGACGAAGTCGCGGATCACCACGACGGCGACCACGCCAGGCACATGGGCGATGGAGCTTTCATCCACCGCCAGCAGGCTGTTGCCGACGAAGTCGCCGCTATCGTGGCCGGCATAAGGTGGGCGGATCACCCGGCCATGGAGCATCTCGGGCAGGCGCATGTCGTGCACGTAGGTCAGCTCGCCGGTGGCCTTGCCGGGGATGTCCACCCGCGCGGTACTGCGTCCGACCAGGCGGTAGTCCTCGACGGCCTTGAGCGGCGCGTCTTCGGCGATGCGCAACTGCTGGTTGTGCCCGCGCACCAGGTCGGCGAAGGGTAGGCGACGGCCGTCTTCGGCGATCACCGCGCCTTCTTCGATTCGTAACGCATCGGCTGTGCAGTCCAGCTCAAGGGCAGCCTGCTGCAGCAGGAAGCGTCGCGCGGTGGCTGCTGCCTTGCGCAGCGGCACGGCGGAGATCTGCAGTGTGGCGCTGGCGATGGTCGCACCCTGGTTCGGCGCACGCTCGGTGTCGCCGAGCACCATGTGCACCTGGTCCATGCGCAGGTCCAGTTCCTCGGCGACGATCTGTGCCAGCGAGGTGCGGATGCCGGTGCCCAGGTCGACGTGGCCATTGAAGGCATACACCAGGCCGTCGTCGCTCACGGCGATGAACAGTGCCAGTTCGCGGTCCTTGACCTGGGGTGTCACACCCTTGGCAACCGGCCCCGAGGGCGGGGTGATTTCGTCGACGATCAGCAGCACACCGTTGCTGGCCAGCAATTGCTCGCGTGAAGGCACCTGTTGCGAGTGGTTCATGGGGTTCTCCGAATCTCAGGCCTGGCGGCCGGCGGCGCGGCGCACCGCGCGCAGGATTTCGACGTGGGTGCCGCAGCGGCAGAGGTTGCCGGACAGTTCGTTGCGGATCTGTTCGTCGGTGGGATTGGGGATGCGGTCGAGCAGGGCCTTGGCGGTCATGATCATGCCGTTCATGCAGTAGCCGCACTGGGCTGCCTGCTCGTCGATGAACGCCTGTTGCACCGGGTGCGGCGCGGCTTTGTTGCCGAGGCCTTCGAGTGTGGTGACCTCGCGGTTTTCAGCGCCGGCCAGCGGGATCACGCAGGAGCGCGCGGCCACCCCGTCGATGATCACCGTACAGGCGCCGCACTCGCCCAGGCCGCAGCCGTATTTCGGGCCGTTCAGGCACAGGTCGTTGCGCAGCACCAACAACAGGGGGGTGTCGGGTTCAGCGGCGACCGTGACGGTCTGACCGTTTATCCGCAGGGCGATGTCTTCTTGCATGGCTCGCTCATCTCTGGGGCGCTACCAAAGGACTCAAACGGTGCGCTTTTTCGGTAAGTGCTCACTACATGAAATGAGTAGGCAAGAAGCAGGCCAGGCGGGTTGCAGGGAGGCGTCAGCGACGGTGGTGGGCAGGTCAGACGCAATCGCGGGGCAAGCCCGCTCCCACAGGTCCCCCACCGTTCTCGAGGGCAGTGATTAACCTGTGGGAGCGGGCTTGCCCCGCGAT
>NZ_JBNFMU010000181.1:0-29866 GCF_049942315.1 Pseudomonas wayambapalatensis | reverse complement strand
CCGGGGCAGGTGCTGCGCATTCCGGACTGAGGATCGGTGTTGCGCTCATCGCGGGACAAGTCGGAGCGCCGAACCGCCGCTCTCACAGGGATATCTCCCCCGCCTGAAACCCGGGTGATATTTGTGGGAGCGGCGGTTCGGCGCTCCGACTTGTCCCGAGATGAGGCCCTCAAAGTCCCAGCAACAATTCCCGGTAATCCTCGACCGCCGCGAACTCCTGCGTATCGCGCACATCCGCCCGGCTATCGGGCTGCCGCACTGCCAGCAGATGCCCCACCCCGAACCGCTGGGCACTGCGCAGGATCGCCAGGGTGTCGTCGATGAACAGGCTGCGCGCGGGCTCGAAGCCGATATCGGCGCGCAGGGCATCCCAGAACTGCGGGCTCTCTTTCGGGTAGCCATAGTCGTGCGAGCTGATCAGCCGTTCGAAATACGGCGCAAGCTGCACTTTTTCGAGTTTCAGCGACAGTGAGTCGCGGTGGGCGTTGGTGATCATCACCACACGCTTGCCGGCCTTGCCGATGGCGGCAAGGAAGGTGTCGGCGTCCGGGCGCAGAGCGATCAGGTCGGCGATCTCGCGCTTGAGTTCGCGGATCGGCAGGCGCAGTTCGCGGCTCCAGAAGTCCAGGCAATACCAGTTCAGGGTGCCGGCATGAAGCTCGAACAGCGGCCGCAGTTCCAGCTCGGCCATCGCGCGGCTCACGCCATGCAGCTCGGCGTAGCGTTGGGGCAGGTGTTCGAGCCAGAAGCGATTGTCGTAGTGCAGGTCGAGCAGGGTGCCGTCCATGTCCAGCAGGACGGTATCGATGGTGGACCAGGGCAGAACAGGCATTGGAATTTCTCGATCGGTCGGCAAGCCACGGTATAGTAACCCGTTCACGCCAAGGAGCCGCACCCATGCGCCAGAAACCCACCGTCCTCAGTCGCGAGATCGTCGCCAGCAGCCGCCTGTTCCGGGTCGAGGCGGTGCAGTTGCGCTTCTCCAATGGCAACGAGCGCACCTACGAGCGCCTGGTCGGTCGGGGCAACGGTTATGGTGCAGTGATGATCGTGGCGATGCTCGACGCCGAGCATGCGGTGCTGGTCGAGGAATACTGCGGCGGCACCGATGAATACGAACTGTCGCTGCCCAAGGGCCTGATCGAGCCGGGCGAGGACGTGCTGGCCGCCGCTGATCGTGAGCTCAAGGAAGAAGCCGGTTTCGGGGCACGACAACTGGAGCACCTCACCGAGCTGTCGCTGTCGCCCGGCTACATGAGCCAGAAGATCCAGGTGGTGCTGGCCAGCGACCTGTACGAAGAGCGCCTGGAGGGCGACGAGCCTGAGCCGATGCGCGTCGACAAGGTCAACCTGCGCGAGCTCTCGGCCCTGGCCATGCACCCGCAGTTCAGTGAAGGCCGGGCGCTGGCGGCGTTGTACCTGGCGCGTGACCTGCTGATCCAGCGGGGGCTGCTGAGCGCATGAACGACCTGCAACTGATGCATGAAGTGGTCAAGCTCGCTCAACTGGCGGGCGAGGCGATCCTGCCATTCTGGCGCTCTGGCGTCGCAGTCACCAACAAGGCCGACGACTCGCCGGTGACCGCCGCCGACCTGGCTGCTCACCGAGTCATCGCCGACGGCCTGCAAGCGCTGGCGCCGCAGATTCCGGTGCTGTCGGAGGAAGATTGCAACATCCCGCTGGCGACACGCCAAGCCTGGACGCGCTGGTGGCTGGTCGATCCATTGGACGGCACCAAGGAGTTCATCGCCGGCAGCGAGGAATTCACCGTCAACATCGCCCTGATCGAGAACGGTGAGGTGGTGTTCGGTGTGGTGTCGATGCCGACCAATGGCCGCTGCTACTTCGGTGGCCGGGCGCTGGGTGCATGGCGCGTCGAGCCCCAGGGTGACGCCCAGCCGATTCACGTGCGCAACGCGCCACCTGCCGATGGGCGTTTCATCGTGGTTGCCAGCCGTCGCCATACCAGCCCCGAGCAGGAAGCCCTGCTGGCTGGGCTCGGTGCCGAGGTCGGCGAACTGGAACTGGCCAATATCGGCAGCTCGCTGAAGTTCTGCCTGCTGGCCGAGGGCGCTGCCGATTTCTACCCGCGCCTGGCGCCAACCTCGCAGTGGGATACCGCGGCGGCGCAGGGGGTGGTCGAAGGGGCAGGGGGCGAGGTGATCGGGCTGGATGGCCAGGCGTTCCGCTACCCGGCGCGGGAGTCGCTGCTCAATCCGTTCTTCCTGGCGCTGCCGGCCAAGGCGCCATGGCGGCAAAAAGTCATTGCAGCGGCTATCGGGCAGTAATTACCGAAGCCGCCTCGCTCCTCGCCTGATCAGCGGTGCAGCACATACTGCCCGCTGAATCTCACTGCCGCCTCTTCACTCCCCGCATTGCTCACCATCGTCTCCAGGGTCAGGCGCGCCCGGCCGCGGCGCTGGTACATCGTCAGGAAGCGCTCCCAGACCTTTTCGTCCGGCGCCGGGCAGCGTGCTACCGCCGTGCCTGTCACCGGCAATGGATAACTGATCTGCCCTTCATGGATGACGATGTGCCCGTCATCGATCCCCAACTCACGCAAACGCAGGTGCAGCCAGCCCCAGCCGACCAGTACGGCGGCGCAGTAGAGGCTGCCGCCGAACATGGTGCTCTTGTGGTTGACGTTGGGCGCCAGCGGCAATTGCAGACGCAGGCACTGCTCGCGCCAGTCGATGACTTGCATGCCCATTTCTCGTGTCAGCGGTATATCGCTGTGCAGGACTGCCTGCAGGTACTGGCTGTCGGTGGTCATGGCCGCGGCTCCTCGTGATCGTCATGGCTGCTGCCGTCGGCGAAGCTCAGGCCGTGCTTGCGCAGCTTGTCGTGCAACGTTTTGCGCGGGATGCCGAGGGCTTCGGCGAGGCTGCGCATGGAACTGTGCGGCTGGTTCAGTTCGGCGGCGATCAGCGAGCGTTCGAACTGCTCGACCTGCTCGCTGAGGTTGCCGACACGTGCCGGTTCGGCGCTGTCGGTGGCAGGGGGCACCTGGCCGTCCAGGGCCAGCTCCAGGCCCAGGGCGAAGCGCTCTGCCGCGTTCTGCAGCTCGCGTACGTTGCCTGGCCATTCGTGACGCAACAGCATGGCCCGCTGCGCCGGTTGCAAGGTGTGCGGTGCCAGGCCGTGGCGTTGGCTGGCGGCATCGGCGAAGTGCTGGAACAGCACCAGGATGTCGTCGCCGCGTTCGCGCAGGGCCGGTATGCGCAGCGGTGCGACGTTCAGGCGGTAGTAGAGGTCGGCGCGGAAACGCCCTTGGTCGGCCGACTGGCGCAGGTCTTCCTTGGTCGCGGCGATCACGCGGATATCCAGCGGGATCAGTTGGTTGCCACCCAGGCGCTCGACCACCCGCTCCTGCAGCAGGCGCAGCAGCTTGACCTGCACGTCCAGGCTCATGCTCTCGATTTCGTCGAGGAACAGCGTGCCGCCGTTGGCGAATTCGAACTTGCCGATACGGCGCTTCTGCGCACCGGTGAAGGCGCCGGGTTCATGGCCGAACAGCTCGCTCTCGACCACCGACTCGGCCAGGGCGCCGGCATTGATGGCCACGAACGGGCCGTCCCGACGGCTCGACAGGTCGTGCAGGGCACGCGCGACCACCTCTTTACCGGCGCCGGTCTCGCCGAGGATCAGCACGTCCGCGCGGGTTCCGGCCAGGGCGCCGATCTGTTCGCGCAGGCGCTGCATCGACGGTGAATGGCCGACCAGCCGTGTCGACAACTGCTGGCGATCGCTCAGGGCCAGACGCAGGCTGCGGTTGTCCAGCACCAGGCGGCGCAGCGCCAGGGCCCGGCGCACGCTGTCGAGCAGGGCGTCGCTGGCGAAGGGCTTTTCCAGGAAGTCATAGGCCCCGGCACGCATCGCCTGGACTGCCAGCGGCACGTCGCCGTGGCCGGTGATCAGTAGCACAGGCAGTTCGTTGTCCCGTGTGTGCAGTTGCTCCAGCAGTTGCAGGCCGTCGATACCCGGCATGCGGATATCGCTGACCACCACGCCGGGCCAGTCGGGCTCGATGCGCTCGGCCAGGCCCTGGGCGTCGGCCAGGGTAGCAACCTTGAGGCCTGCCAGGTCCAGGGTCTGGCTCAGGGCCTGGCGCAGGTGCGGATCGTCATCGACCAGGATGACCTGGGTTTGACTGTCGATCAGTGTCTCGGTCATGCCGAGGAATCCTCCGAAGGTTTCAGGTTGGCACCGGGTGCTGCCATGCGCAGTTGCAGGGTGAGCAGGGCGCCCCCTTCCGGGTGGTTGCCCATCAGCAACTCGCCACCGAGCGCGCGCATCAGGCTTTCGCAGATCGCCAGGCCCAGGCCAAGGCCCTGGGTACGGGTCTTGGTGGTGAAGAAGGGTTCCTTGGCGTGCTCCAGCGCTTGCCGGGTAAAGCCCGGGCCGTTGTCGCGAATGTACAGGTAGACGCAGTCGTCGCGCGTCTCGGCACTCAGCCAGAGGCGGCGAGGGTTGGCTTTTTCCGTGAGTGCGTCGAGGGCATTGGCCAGCAGGTTGCCGAGCACCTGGCGCAGGCGGGTTTCACCGGCCTGGACCCATAAGGTGGCATCCGGCAGATCGCGGATCAGTTCCACCGCCATGGCCCGACGACGCTTGGCCAGCAAGGCCAGGGCATCGTCCAGCGCCGGTTGCAGGGCCACGCTTTCCGGGGCATGGCGGTCGCGGCGAGCAAAGGCGCGCAGGTGGGCGATGATCGAGGCCATGCGCCCGGTCAGCTCGCCGATCAGCTTGAGGTTGCCGCGGGCATCCTCGGTGCGCTGGTGGTCGAGCAGGATCTCGGCGTTCTCGGCGTAGCTGCGGATCGCCGCCAGCGGTTGGTTGAGCTCGTGGCTGATGCTCGCCGACATGGTGCCCAGCACCGACAGTTTCCCGGCCTGGACCAGCTCGTCCTGGGCGCGTACCAGTTCCTGCTGCGCCTGCTCGCGCTCCAGCACTTCGTTCTTCAGGCGATTGTTCAGCCATTCGAGGTCGGCGGTGCGCGCCACCACGCGGTTTTCCAGCTCCTGGCGGCCACGAGCCTCCAGTTCGATGCGATCCATGTAGTGGCGGCGGCGCTGCATCACCAGCCCGGCCAGGAGCATGGTCACCAGCAGCGCACCGGCGCCGATGGCCATGACGGTCTGCACCGAGCGATCGACCAGGATGCGCGGCGCAAGGATGCTCACCTGCCAGCCGGTCTCCTTGATATCGCGGGTCTGGGTCAGCCAGGCGTCGGGTTCCAGGCGCAGCGGTTGCGGTGCCTGGGTCGGGTAGGGCTGGATGGCGATCATCGCCTTGCGTTCTGCTTCGCTCAGTACACGGGTAGCGCGGAAACGCCATTCCGGGCGCGAAGTGAGCACCACCACGCCGTACTGGTCGGTCAGCAGCAATTGTTCCGGGGTGCGGCCCCAGAGGGTTTCGGTGTGGTCGAGGTCGACCTTGACCACCAGCACGCCGACTACACGTTCGCCGTCACGCACCGCTGCCGCGAAGAAGTAGCCGCGCTTGGCCGAGGTGGTGCCCTGGCCGAAGAAGCGGCCCAGGCGCCCTTCCATCGCCTCGATGAAGTAGGGGCGGAAGGCGAAGTTGCGGCCGACGAAGCTGTCGCGCTTGTCCCAGTTGGAGGCGGCCAGGGTGTTGCCGCTGACGTCCATCAGGTACATCACTTCGGCGCCGGTCTGCTGGGTGATCTCGCGCAGCAGGCGATTGGCGTTGGTCACCGCCTCCAGCCTGAACGGGTCGGCCAGCACGCCGCGCAGGGCCGGCAGGTCGCCGAGGATCTGCGGCAGGGTCTCGTAGCGGTGAAGGGTGCCGAGCAGGTTGGCGACGTAGAGGTCGAGGGTTTGGCGGTTCTGCGAGGCCAGTTGGTCCTGGTAGTAGCGCTCGGCAAGATGATGCAGCGGCCACAGCAGCGGAGCCAGGCACAGGGCCAGCAGGGCCAGGCTGCGCCAGCGGGGTCGTTGCGAAGTGATTGAAGTCGAGGTCATCGCCAAGTGCGCCAGAATGAACTGGCGCAATTATGCGCTACTTCAGGCAGTCGATCAGCGCTTGCTGCCAATGCGGCTGGCTGACCTGCCATTCACGTGCCAGGCGTGAGCAGTCCAGGCGTGAGTTGAGCGGGCGGCGGGCCGGGGTCGGGTATTCGCTGCTGGGGATCGGCAGCAGTTCGGCACAGGGCAGGCCGCGGGCCTTCAACTGCTCGGCGATGGCCTGGGCGAAGCCGAACCAGGAGGTTTTGCCCTGGGCTGTCAGATGATAGGTCCCCCACGCACCCGCCTGGCCGGCCTGCCAGCGCTCGATCAAGGCGCGGGTGCTGGCGGCGATCGTCCCGGCCCAGGTCGGTGCGCCGATCTGGTCGTCGACCACTTTCAGCTGCGGGCGCTCCTGCAGCAGGCGTTGCATGGTCAGCAGGAAGTTGCGTCCATGCAGCGAGTACACCCAGCTGGTGCGCAGGATCAGGTGCTGGGCGCCCACTGCGGCAATCGCCTGCTCGCCTGCGAGCTTGCTCTGGCCGTAAACACCCAGCGGATGCACCGGGTCGTCCTCGACATAGGGCGTTGTCTTGTTGCCGTCGAACACGTAGTCGGTGGAGTAGTGGATCAGCGGCGTACCCAGGCGTGCGGCTTCCTCGGCCAGCACGCGCGGACCTTCGGCGTTGATCGCGTAGGCCAGTGGCGCTTCGCTCTCGGCCTGGTCCACCGCGGTGTGGGCCGCGGCGTTGATGATCAGGTCGGGGGCGAGCTGGCGCAGAGGCTCACGCATGGCCTCGGGTTGAGCCAGGTCGAGCTGGTCGCGGCCGAGCAGGTGCAGTTCGCCAAGCCCGGCCAGCGCCTGCTGAAGGGCCTGGGCGACCTGGCCGTTGCGGCCGCAGACGAGGATCTTCATGGGAACAGCTCCGCGTCCTGAAGCAGCACCCCGGACTGGTCCTTGGCTGACAGCAGCGGTTCCGACTCAAGTTGCCAGTCGATGGCCAACTGCGGATCGTCCCAGCGAATGCAGCGCTCGGCTGCGGGGTTGTAATAGTCGGTGGTCTTGTACAGGAAGTCGGCCGACTCGCTGAGCACCACGAAACCGTGGGCGAAGCCAGCAGGGACCCACATCTGGTGGTGGTTCTCGGCAGACAGGCGTGCGCTGACCCAGCGCCCGAAGGTTGGCGAGCCGCGGCGGATGTCCACGACCACGTCCAGCACCTCGCCCTGGGTCACGCGGACCAGCTTGCCTTGCGGGTTCTGCAACTGGTAGTGCAGACCGCGCAGCACGCCCCGCTGGGAGCGCGAATGATTGTCCTGAACGAACTCGACATCGACCCCGGTACGTTCGGCGAAGGTGCGGGCATTGAAGCTTTCGAGGAAGAAACCACGGCTGTCACCGAACACCTTGGGTTCGATGATGAGGACTTCGGGGATTGCGGTATTGATGACGTTCATGGCGTTTCTTCAGCCAGTTTGCTCAGGTATTGGCCGTAGCCGGTTTTCTTCAGTTCGTTGGCCTTGGCCAGCAGCCTTTCCCGGCAGATCCAGCCCTTCTGATAGGCGATTTCTTCCAGGCACGCCACTTTCAGGCCCTGGCGGTGCTCGATGGTCTGCACGTACTGGGAAGCCTCCAGCAGGCTGTCGTGGGTGCCGGTATCGAGCCAGGCGAACCCGCGACCGAAGCGTTCGACCCTCAAGTCGCCGCGCTTGAGGTAGGCGTTGGTGATGTCGGTGATTTCCAGTTCGCCCCGAGGCGAAGGGCGCACGCCCTTGGCGATCTCGATCACATCGTTGTCGTAGAAATACAGGCCGGTCACCGCGTAGCTGGAGCGCGGTGCGACCGGTTTTTCCTCGATGGACAGGGCATTGCCCTGCGCGTCGAACTCGACCACGCCGAAGCGCTCCGGGTCCTTGACCAAGTAGCCGAACACCGTCGCCCCGGAGGGGCGGTTGACCGCACGCAGCAACTGTTCGCTGAAGCCTTGGCCGTGGAAGATGTTGTCGCCGAGGATCAGGCACACCGAATCGTCGCCGATGAAGTGTTCGCCGATCAGGAAGGCTTGGGCCAGGCCATCAGGCGAGGGCTGCTCGGCGTAGCTGAGGTTGATGCCGAACTGGCTGCCGTCGCCGAACAGCTGGCGGTACTGCGGCAAGTCCTGGGGAGTGGAAATGAGCAGGATGTCGCGGATGCCAGCGAGCATCAACACCGAGATCGGGTAGTAGATCATCGGTTTGTCGTAGATCGGCAACAGCTGTTTCGACACGCCAAGCGTGATGGGGTGCAGGCGAGTACCGGAGCCTCCGGCGAGGACGATGCCCTTGGTCATGCGATCAGGTCCTTGAAGTCGGAATTGCCCAGGCGTTCACCCTGGTAGCTGCCATCCTGGACGTGGCGGCACCATTCCAGGTTGTCGAGGTACCACTGCACGGTCTTGCGCAGGCCGGACTCGAAGGTCTCCTCCGGCACCCAGCCCAGCTCGCGCTCGATCTTGCTCGCGTCGATGGCGTATCGCAGGTCGTGGCCGGGGCGGTCCTGGACGAAGGTGATGAGGTCGGCAAAGTGGGCGATGTTGGCGGGGCGCTGGGGCGCGAGCTCTTCGAGCAGATTGCAGAGCGCCCGCACCACATCGAGGTTCTTCTGTTCGTTGTGCCCGCCGATGTTGTAGGTCTCGCCAACCTTGCCTGCGGTCACCACCCTGAGCAGCGCGCGGGCATGGTCCTCGACGAACAGCCAGTCACGCACTTGCTGGCCGTTGCCGTACACCGGCAGTGGCTTGCCGGCGAGGGCGTTGAGGATCATCAGCGGGATGAGTTTCTCGGGGAAATGATACGGGCCGTAGTTGTTCGAGCAATTGGTGATCAGCACCGGGAGGCCGTAGGTGCGATGCCAGGCGCGGACCAGGTGGTCGGATGCCGCCTTGCTGGCCGAGTAGGGCGAGCTTGGGGCATAAGGCGTGGTTTCGCGGAACAGGTCGTCGGCACCGTGCAGGTCGCCATACACCTCGTCGGTGGAAATGTGGTGGAAGCGGAACGCGTCGCGCGCATCTTCCGGCTGGCGGCTCCACCAGGCGCGGGTGGCCTCCAGCAAGGTATAGGTGCCGGTGATGTTGGTCTGGATGAATGCTGCCGGCCCGTCGATGGAGCGGTCCACATGGGACTCGGCGGCCAGGTGCATAATCGCGTCAGGCTGGAAACGTTCGAGGACAGCGCTGACGGTCTCCTGATCCACGATATCGGCCTGGACGAACTCATAGCGGCTGTTGTCGGCGATGCCGCGCAGCGACTCGAGGTTGCCAGCGTAGGTCAACTTGTCGAGGTTCAGAACTTCGTTGTCGGTATGGCCGATCAAGTAGCGGATCAGCGCCGAACCGATGAAGCCGGCACCGCCGGTAATGAGAATACGCATGGGGTGTGACTATCCTGCTGGTGGTAGGTGGCATTGTGCTGCAGGCGCGTAACAGCCTTTGGTTCAAAGGCGCGCGAGCGCGGTACTCAAGGCTGAAATCACTCGGTCCTGGCGTTCTTCGCCCAGGCCGCACCACAGCGGCAGGCGTACCAGGCGGTCTGACAGTTCGTCGGTGAGCTGCATCGAGCCATGTGCACGTCCGTAGCGCTCGCCGGCGGGCGAGGAATGCAGTGGCACATAGTGGAACACGGCATACACCTCTTCGTCTCGCATCCTCTGCAACACAGCCTGACGGTCAATGCCCGGGGCGAGCAGCACATAGTACATATGGGCATTGTGCTGGCAGTCCTGCGGGATGATCGGACGACGCAGCAGGCCATCCGCCTCGAGGCCGGCGAGGGTGTGGTGGTAGCGTTCCCAGGTGGCCAGGCGGCTGTTGGTGATCGCTTCGGCTTCCTGCAACTGTGCCCAGAGGAAGGCAGCGGTCAGCTCGCCGGGCAGGAACGACGATCCGACCTCCTGCCAGGTGTACTTGTCTACCTGGCCGCGGAAGAAGCGGCTGCGGTCGGTGCCCTTCTCGCGGATGATTTCCGCGCGCATCACCAGCTCTGGATCGTTGGCCAGCAGGGCACCACCCTCGCCGCTGATGACGTTCTTGGTTTCATGGAAGCTGAACGCGCCCAGATCCCCGATGCTGCCCAGCGCGCGCCCCTTGTAGCTGGACATGACGCCCTGCGCGGCATCCTCCACCACCTTCAGGCCGTGCCTGCGGGCGATGGCCAGGATGCTGTCCATCTCGCAGGCGACGCCGGCGTAGTGGACCACGGCGATGGCCTTGGTGCGGGGAGTGATGGCGGCCTCGATCAGGCGTTCGTCGAGGTTGAGCGTGTCCTCGCGGATGTCGACGAACACCGGTATTGCGCCGCGCAGGACGAAAGCATTGGCGGTGGAGACGAAGGTGTAGGACGGCATGATCACTTCATCGCCGGGCTGGATGTCGAGCAGCAGCGCGCACATTTCCAGTGCCGCGGTGCAGGAGTGAGTCAGCAGCGCCTTGCCGCTGCCGGTACGTTCCTCGAGCCAGGCATGGCAGCGCTTGGTGAACGGTCCGTCGCCGGCAAGCATCTGGCCCAGGTTGGCCTCGGCAATGTGGTGGAACTCCTTGCCAGTCATGTAGGGGCGGTTGAAGGGGATCTTTTCCAGGCTCATGGGCGGTTTCCTGCAGCGTTCGCGGGCGGAAGGTCGCTGCGGATCGCGCTGATGCGCCCGCCGATCTGCGTGCCCTTGGCAAGGTTTTCGTAGAAGTACTCGGTGAAGCCAGCATGTGCCATGGCGCGTTGCGCGGCCTCGATGTCGTAGGCGATGCGACAGAGCGTGAAGCGTTGGCCATCCCAGGTGGCGAAGGCGGCCCGAGGGTCGCCGTCGCGGGGCTGGCCGACCGAGCCAGGGTTGCACCAGGCCTTTTCGCGGCCTTGCCAGAGGTACTGCACATGGCTGTGGCCGGAGGCAAAGAAGCGCCCCGGGCGTTCGGCGAAGTAGGCCTCGCTGGGCTCGAGATACTCGTCCAGTGGGTCGTTCCAGCCGCCGTGGATCAGCTCAAGGCCGTGCAGGCTGGCGCGCTCCGGCAGGCTTTCGAGCCAGCGGCGGTTGTCGGCGCTGAGCACCTCACGCTGGTAGTCCAGACAGGCATTGGCGCTGTTGGAGCGTGGGCAGGGCTGGTTGAGTGCGATGTAGGCATCGTGGTTGCCCATCAGCGAGAAGATCCCGCGAGCGCGCAAGGTATCGCAGCACTCGTTGATCTGGCTGTAGTAACCGGCGGTGTCGCCCAGGCAGATGATCTCGTCCACACCCATCCGGTCGAGCTCGGCGAGCACAGTGGACAGCGCGGCGAAATTGCCGTGGATGTCAGAAATGATCCCGATCATGAACCACGTAGTCCTCGATGTAGCGCACCGCAAAACCTGCGCGGACCTCTGGTTGCCGGGGCTTCTCGCCCTGGAGATACCAGGCCAGGCACATGGCGGCCTCGTTGTAGCCGAAAGCGGTGCGGATGGAACTGGTGGAAGAGATCCGTGGATTGATCTCCAGCAGCTTCCAGGTGCCGTCGTCTGCCCGGCGGAACTGCAGGTTGGTGGGCCCGACCGGTTTGAAGTGCTGGCACAGGCGCAGCACCACGGCATCCAGGCTGGCGTCGTGGCGCACTTTGGCCTTGGCTGTGGAGCCGTCAGAGGCCAGGCTGCGCTGGAAGGTGATCGCGGCGCAGATGCCGCCCTGGCCGTCACCGAACACCGCCACGGTGTACTCCTGGCTGGCGCTGCCGATGATCGGCTGGGCCATCAGCACCTCCCCGAGAAGGGGTGCCCAGGGTATGAAATCGCGCTCTTCGCGGACCCACACCAGGCCCTTGGAGGCATAGCTGCGTCGCGGCTTGAGCAGGAACGGAAGGCCGAGTTGCTGCGAAAGCGAGGCAAAGTCGCCGGTCAGATGGCTGGGGATGCGGGCGTCGTCTTCAAGTGCCAGCAGGGCCTGGTCCATGGCGTACTTGTCGCGCGACAGGCTGATCAGTCGGGCGTCGTTGAGCACAATCCGGCAGCCGCTGGCAGCCAGCACGTCACGGTGTTGGTCGAGCCAGTGCACATCCTGCTCGATGCCGGGAATCAGCAGCTCGACCCGATACTGCTCGATCATCCGCAGCAGCCAGTCCTGATACCTGGGGTCGGCGGTCAGCGGTGCCTGTTCGAAGTGGTCGCACCAGGCCTGGCCGACCGCATCGTCGTAGATGTCGGTGCCCAGCAACGTGAGTGTCGGGTCGGCGGCGCGCAGCGATTTCAGCAGGCCATAGCCCATGATCGCGCCGACGCCGGTGACCATTGCCGTGGTCATTGCTGGGCCTCCTGATGAGCCTGCATCAGTTGCAGGCCGGTACGGATGTCAGTGGCTGGCCAATAGTCGATGGCCTGGTGCAGTTGCGCATCGGCCTGCATGGCCGGCATATCGGCGATGTCCGGCTTGTCCCGTAGGAAGTGGATTTCGGCAGGGCGGGCGCAGGCAGCAAAGGCCGCTTCGGCGATCTCGGACAGCCTGGGGCTGTGCGGGTGCACGCAGTCGAAGCGACCGACCACCGTGCGCTGCGCCACGCGTTTCACGATCTCGGCCAGGTCGTCCAGAAACAGGTAGTTGCGCTGCGCATCGTTGTTGCCATACAGCTGCACTGTCCTGCCTGCACGCGCCGTTTCGGCGATGACGTACAGCAGCCCCTGGTGTTTGCGGCAGGCACCGGCTGCATCGTAGACCTGGCTGGGACGCAGGATGGTCAGGGCGATTTCGCGTTGCTTGCAGAACAGCTGTGCAAGCTCCTCGGAATGGCGCTTCGACAGCGAATAGATGTTGTAGTGAGGGTCGTCGGCGCTAAAGCCTGCGAACACCGAAGACACCAGGATCAGGTGCCGGGCGCCGCTCTGCGCAGCAAGCTCGCAAGCGCGCAGGGTACCGACCGCGTTGACCTGCTCGGCCTGGATCAGCGCTTGGCTGGAGGTCCCGCCGAAGGCGGCGGCCACCAGCACCGCGGTATCGAAGTGCCCGCCAGCGAAGGGCGGGTTGTCTGCCTGCTCCAGATCGAACGGGAAGTCCGCTTCGCGACGCCCCGCAGTCCTGACTTCGCCCAGCCTGGCAAGCCGGGCGGCGATGGCCTGGCCGATGACCGAAGTGCTGCCGATCAACAGGCTTCTCATGTCGGCTCGACCTGGGCCTCGAACATCAGTGCACAGCAGAGCTCGGGGTAGTCGATGCCGACCGTGCACATCCCTTCGATGATCTCGTTGGACAGCCCCAGTGGCTGCAGTTGCGAGGTCATCAGCGGCTTGAGGAACACCCCTTCCTTGCGCACGATGCGATAGCCGGCCTGCTCCAGCTCATCGGTCAGGCGGCTGACCGAGTAGGTGCGCTGGTGACCGAGTTCCAGATCGCCCTGGCCCAGCTTCATCATGTCGTCGAGCTTGCCTGCCGCATGGCCGATACGCCGGTGCAGCGACTCGCCATTGGGCACCAGGGCGAACAGCCGGCCGCCAGGCGCGAGGAAGCGGCGGAAGTGTTCCAGGACCTGCTGCGGGTTGTCGACGTGTTCGAGGATGAAGCCCATCACGATCAGGTCGAAGGTCCGCTCGGTGTCGAAATGCTCGAAATAGCTTTCGACGATCTCGACCGGACTGTCGGGGTAGTTTTCGCGGAACTGGGCGATGACCGAGGGCGATCCGTCGATCACCGTGTGCGAGGCGAAGAAGCGCGAGAAGCGGTTGGTCGAGAAACCGTGGCCGACGCCCAGTTCCAGAATCGAGTGGTGCTCCTGACACAGCTTCATGATCCGCTGGGGATACCAGTTGAGCATGATGTCGTTGTCGAAAGCGAAGCCGAAACGATCACTGTAGGCGCCGATGTAGCTGTCTAGTGCATTGCTCATGGGGAGACTCGCATGTCGGGTGCTGCGCCCGTCGGCGCGGTGGATTCAGGAGCCGATGACCGTATGTGCTTCATGAACCGCGGTGCGTCCGGGCCACAGTTGAACAGCAGGTCGAGGATGCTCACGCCATGGGTGAAATCACCCCACTGCTGCGGGTATTGGGGGTAGCCGCTGTAGTCGAACCAACTGACGGCGATGCCCTGTGCGGCGAACAGGCTTTCGTCCAGATAGTCGCGCGCGGCCGGGCCGGAAAGGTATTCGCTGGCACCGGCTTGCTGGCACAAGTCGACCAGACGCTCGCTCTTGCCTTCACCCAGGCGATAGTCCCAGGAGTGGCTGATGCGTGTGCCGATGCCCAGGTAGTGGCAGACGGCCTGGAGTAGCCTACGATTCAGCGGGCTGAGATGGTCGAACTGCTCTTCGAGATAGATCGGTCGCAGCCACTGTTTGATTTCGTCGAAATACGGCGCACGCTTGTAGTTCGCTTCGAGGGACCGCCAGTGACTGGCGGCCCAGTCGTGCCCGTCGATCCGTGTTTCGCGGATCGCCTGGTGGTAGCGCCCTCTGACCTGAACCGGCACGGTCAGCCATTGCACGCCCTGGGGAGTCTTGATTTGGTTGCGATTACGCCAGTCACGTCGGGTGAATTGCATGTCGTCGTAAAGGATGAACTCGTCCACGGCGGCGATCAGGTCGAAATAACCTTTCCAGGGGATGTAGTTCGACTGCAGGATGGCGACCTTCTTCATGCGTATGCCCCCGCGCGTTTGTGACGAACTTCTGACGCATGCAGCCTGCGCGACGATGCCCCGGCGTCAAGGAGCCGGTGCGGGAGGGGCGACAACAACAGTGGTGCAGCGGACATCGACAACGAACTCCTGATGGACAGCGGGCGATACCAGGCCTTCTGGGGCGCGCCTTTGGCAATGATCGTTGCAGGTTGGCAACGACTGTCTGCGTCTCACCCCCTTGCTTCCGGGCAGTGGTAATGGCGATATAAGCAAAAAAGAGGCCGAGGTTCGCACCATGCCGTTGCACACCCTGATCCACCGCTCCAGCCTTCCACGTCCCGAGGTTTCCGAGGCGCAGGCCAGCCATACCCTGCAGGCGTATTACGGCCTGCACGGCGCGCTGGTGCCCCTTGGCAGCCAGCAGGACGTGAACTACCGGCTGGACAGCGAGCAGGGGCGCTTCGTCTTCAAGCTCTGCCACGGCAGTTATGCCCAGGTCGAGCTCGAGGCACAGCATGCCGCGCTGGCCTACCTGCGCACCCAGGGCCTGCCGGTGCCTGCGGTGCGTGCAGCGCTGGGTGGCGAGGGCTTGCTGGCGCTGGAGATCGGCGGCCAGGCCCTGCGTTGCCGCGTGCTCGAATACATCGACGGCCAGCCACTGACCCGTCTGAAGCATATGCCGGATCGGCTGATGGCCGAGCTGGGGGCGCTGTGCGCGCAACTCGACAAGGCCCTGGTCGGCTTCGAGCACCCGGGGCTGGAGCGCACGCTGCAGTGGGATCCGCGGCATGCCGAGGCGTTGATCGAGCACCTGCTGCCGGTCATCAAGGACGAGGCCCGGCGCGAGCGCGTCGAGGGTGTGGCCAGTCAGGCGCGGGCGCGTCTGCAGCCGCTGGCCGGACAGCTTCCGACGCAGGCGGTGCATCTGGACATCACCGATGACAACGTGGTCTGGTCGCTTGACGAGCACCGTCAGTGGCAGGCGCAAGGTGTGATCGACTTCGGCGATCTGTCACACACCTGGCGTATCGCCGACCTCTCGGTCACCTGCGCAGCCTTGCTGCACCATGCCGAGGGCGATCCGCTGCGCATCCTGCCGGTGGTTGCGGCCTACCAGGCGGTCAATCCGCTGAGCGAAGCCGAATTGCGCGCCCTGTGGCCGCTGGTGCTCAACCGTTCCGCAGTGCTGGTGCTGAGCAGCGAGCAGCAACTCACCGTCGATCCGGACAACCAGTACACCCGCGACAACATCGCCCATGAGTGGGAAATCTTCGATACCGCCACTGCGGTGCCTGCCGCATTGATGGAAGCGGCGATCCTGCAGACGGCAGGTTTTGCCCCCGACACCCTGGACCTCGGCGACTGCGCAGCACTGCTGCCGAGCCTGGCCGGCCAGACCGTGGGTCGGCTCGATCTCGGTGTGCTGAGCCCGCACTGCGAGGCTGGAAACTGGCAGCAGGCCGGATTCGACCAGCGCCTGTTGCTTGCCCAGCCGGCTCCCGCCACCACGCTGTATGGGCAGTACCGTCTGTCGCAAACCCATTTTGACCGCCCGGACGAGCCTGCCACCTGTGCCTTGGGCGTGGAACTGAACCTGCCGAGCGGTACGGTGTTGCACGCGCCGCAAACCGGTATCTGGCTGAGCACGGGGGATGGCCGCGGGTGTCTGAGCATCGCCGGTTGGGGGCTGTGGCTGAGCGGCCTGGAGCAGGCGCCAGAGGATGGCGAATCGGTGCACAAGGGGCAGGTGCTGGGGTCGACCTGTGGCTTCCTGAGCGTGCAGTTGTGCCTGGACCCCAACATTGCGCCGCCGTTCTTTGCCAAACCGTCCCAGGCAAAGGCCTGGCTGGCGCTTTGCCCGTCGCCGACGGCACTGCTGGGCTTCGATTGCGATGCCGAGCCACTGGTGGACGCCCAGGCCCTGCTGGCGCGGCGCGATGCCAGCTTCGCCCGCTCGCAGAAGCACTACTACGCCCAGCCGCCGCATATCGAGCGCGGCTGGCGCAACTACCTGATCGACATGCAGGGGCGTTCCTACCTGGACATGCTCAACAACGTGGCGGTGCTCGGGCATGGGCATCCGCGCATGGTCGCCGAATCGGCGCGGCAGTGGTCGCTGGTCAATACCAACTCGCGCTTCCACTACGCGGCCATCGCCGAGTTTTCCGAGCGCCTGCTCGAGCTGGCGCCGGAAGGCTTCGACCGGGTGTTCCTGGTCAACAGCGGCACCGAGGCCAACGACCTGGCGATTCGTCTGGCCTGGGCCTACAGCGGCGGGCGTGACCTGCTCAGCGTGCTGGAGGCCTATCACGGCTGGTCGGTGGCCACCGATGCCATCTCCACCTCGATCGCCGACAATCCGCAGGCGTTGGAAACCCGGCCGGACTGGGTCCATCCGGTGGAGGCGCCGAATACGTTCCGCGGCCGTTACCGCGGCGCCGACAGCGCCAGCGATTACCTGCGCGATGTCGACGCCAAGCTCGCCGATCTGGATGCCCGTGGCCGCCAGTTGGCAGGGATGATCTGCGAACCGGTGTACGGTAATGCCGGCGGGATCTCGCTACCCAAGGGCTACCTGCGCGAGGCCTATGCCAAGGTGCGGGCGCGCGGCGGCGTGTGCATCGCCGATGAAGTGCAGGTGGGCTATGGTCGCCTGGGCGAGTACTTCTGGGGCTTCGAGGAGCAGGGCGTGGTGCCGGACATCATCACCATGGCCAAGGGCATGGGCAATGGCCAGCCGCTGGGTGCGGTGATCACCCGCCGCGACATCGCCGAGGCGCTCGAGGCCGAGGGCTATTTCTTCTCCTCGGCCGGCGGCAGCCCGGTGAGCTGCCGGATCGGCATGGCGGTGCTGGATGTGATGCGCGACGAAGGGCTTTGGGACAACGCCCGCGATGTTGGCCGCCACTTCAAGGCGCGCTTGCAAGCGCTGGTCGATAAACATCCGCTTGCCGGTGCCGCCCACGGCTCGGGCTTCTACCTGGGGCTGGAACTGGTGCGTGACCGCCAGACACTGGAACCGGCGACCGAGGAGACCATGGTCCTGTGCGATCGCCTGCGCGACCTGGGGATCTTCATGCAGCCCACGGGAGACTACCTGAACATCCTCAAGATCAAGCCGCCGATGTGTACCACGCGCCAGAGCGTGGACTACTTCGTCGATTGCGTGGATCGTGTCCTGACGGAGCTGAGTTGATTTAAATCGATTTATATCGATTAAATTTCCTGAATTATCTATTTCGATTTTATTTCAGGCTTTAAAAGTCGATATCTATCGGTTAGATTGGTCGTATTCGCTGCCCCTGTGGGAGCGGGCTTGCCCGCGAAGGGGCCCTGCAGACACCTGAACAACCAACCCTGGCACCATTCTGCCGGGCCATCCAGAGGCTACTCATGAAGACCCTGAACTCGACTCCCCGCGCCGACGGTTTCCACATGCCTGCGGAGTGGGCTCCGCAAACCCAGGTATGGATGGTCTGGCCGGAGCGCCCGGACAACTGGCGCCTGGGCGGCAAGCCCGCGCAGGCGGCGCACGTCACCCTGGCCAAGGCCATTGCCCGCTTCGAGCCGGTCACCGTGGCGGTATCTGCGGGCCAGTATGAAAACGCCCGCCGCCAGCTCGACCTGCCCAATATCCGCGTGGTCGAGATCAGCAACGACGACGCCTGGGTCCGCGACACCGGCCCGACCTTCGTGATCAACGATCACGGCGAAGTGCGCGGCGTGGATTGGGGCTTCAATGCCTGGGGCGGTTTCGACGGCGGCCTGTACGCGCCCTGGAACCGTGACGAAGAACTGGCCGCCAAGGTCATGGAAATGGAACGCTGCCAGCGCTACCACACCGAAGGCTTCGTGCTCGAAGGCGGTTCGATCCACGTGGACGGCGAAGGCACCCTGATCACCACCGAAGAGTGCCTGCTCAATCGCAACCGCAACCCGCACCTCACGCGTGAGCAGATCGAGGAAGTGCTGCGCGAGCATCTGGCAGTGGAGACCATCGTCTGGCTGCCCGACGGCCTGTACAACGACGAAACCGACGGCCACGTCGACAATTTCTGCTGTTACGTCAGCCCGGGCGAAGTGTTACTGGCCTGGACCGATGATTCCAACGACCCCAACTATGCACGCTGCCACGCCGCCTACGAGGTGCTGAAAAACACCCGTGATGCCAAGGGACGCGAGTTCGTGGTGCACAAGATGCCCATTCCCGGGCCGCTGTTCGCCACCGAGGAAGAATGCGCCGGGGTCGACCAGGTCGCCGGCAGCCAGGAGCGTGACCCGTCGGTGCGCCTGGCCGGCTCTTACGTGAACTTCCTGATCGTCAACGGCGGCATCATCGCGCCGAGCTTCGACGACCCGGCAGATGCCCAGGCTAGAGCGATTCTGGCCAAGGTCTTCCCGGACCATGAAGTGGTGATGATCCCAGGTCGCGAGCTGCTGCTGGGCGGTGGCAACATCCACTGCCTCACCCAGCAGCAACCGGCACCGGTCAAGCGCTGATCGCCGAACACTGGAAGGGCCTGTCGAACGACAGGCCCTTTTTGTTTGCGCAAACGATTTTTCCACGCGCTGGCACAGCTCTTGTATTGCATTTCCCTGGGGTGTTTCGGGGCGGCGGTCCACGCTGTTCTGTAACAATCCCACAGTAATTTAGCCGCTCACGGCCCCGGGGAGTACGTGTCGAAATGAATGCAGCAAGTGAGTCGGCTTTGTCTCCAATGGCGATCAATCACGAATCGCTCAAGGTGCTGGCGCAATGGTTGAAGCACCATGGAAACATCCGGGTCAGGAAGACCGATACGCGCCGCCTTCTGGATGGTCGCTACCCTCAAGGCCTGCTTAGCGAAGCGGAGCTCGAGGCTCTGGTTGCTGTCTGGCGCTGAAGGCAAGGCATCGCACAACGAAAACGCCACCGTATCGACGGTGGCGTTTTTGTTTCAGCTGGCCAGCTCCGTGGCCTCCTCTTCCTCGAACCCGCGAGCGGCACGACCCACCAGCAGCGGGTCTGGCGCGTGGGCGACGCTGTGATCCTTGCCTGGGTAATCCAGCGAGTGCAGGAAGTGCCGGATGCAGTTGAGCCGGGCGCGCTTCTTGTCGTCGGACTTGATCACTGTCCAGGGTGCATCGGCGGTGTCGGTGTGGAAGAACATCGCCTCCTTGGCGGCGGTGTAGTCGTCCCACTTGTCCAGTGACTTGATGTCGATTGGCGACAGCTTCCAGTGCTTGAGTGGGTCGTCCCGCCGGGAGATGAAGCGGCGCAGCTGTTCTTCGCGATTCACCGAGAACCAGTACTTGAACAGCAGGATGCCGCTGTTGCACAGCATCCGCTCAAGATCAGGTGCCTGGCGCATGAACTCCAGGTACTGCAACGGTGAGCAGAAATCCATGACCCGCTCGACCCCGGCGCGGTTGTACCAGGAGCGGTCGAAGAACACCATTTCGCCCGCCGTAGGCAGGTGCTGGATGTAGCGCTGGAAGTACCACTGGCCCTTTTCCTGCTCGGACGGCTTTTCCAGCGCGACGATTCTCGCTCCCCGCGGGTTCAGGTGTTCCATGAAGCGCTTGATGGTGCCGCCCTTGCCCGCCGCATCGCGCCCCTCGAACAGCACCACGATGCGCTGGCCGGTATCTTTCGCCCAGCTCTGCACCTTCAGCAGCTCGATCTGCAGCGCGTGCTTGGCCTTTTCGTACTCCTGGCGGCGCATGCGTGTGCGATAGGGGTAGCTGGCTGGCAGGCGCGCGCTGGTGCTGTCTTCGTTGCTGCCTTTACGGGCGCTGGCGACTTCCAGGGCGGCAGGCTGCTGGCTGATCCGGGTGATGGATGCTTGCGGTTTGCGCTTGCGAGGGCGCGGTGTGCGCAGTGGCGTAGCCGGGGCAGCTTCGACGGGGTTGGCAAGGGGGAGGGGAGAATCGTCGCTCATGGAGGTCCTTTCGGGGATCGGGTGTCCATGGCGCAGTTTAGGGCGGTGCGGTTGGTGGCTTTTTGATGCTGGTCAATGATGGCCGGTTAGGCAAGACCACTCTTGATCAACAGAGGAGGGAGAAATCACAGGCAACAAAAAACCCGCACTAGGCGGGTTTCTTGTGTCGCTTCGGGTAACTTTGCAACCACCCGATGCTTAATGGTGGTGCCCAGAGACGGAGTCGAACCGCCGACACGAGGATTTTCAATCCTCTGCTCTACCGACTGAGCTATCTGGGCGACGGGGCGAATTAAAAAGGTTTTCAGACCTTGCGTCAACGACTTTTTGAAAATTTTTTAAATTAATTCCGTCGCTTACGCATGTTGGCTGTTTTTTGTACAGCCAACCGTCCTGATCGGGTTCACTCGCTGGGTGGAACGTAGCCTTCGGCCTGGGCGTATTCCTCGCCGGCGAAGAACTTGTCCATTTCCGCCTGTAGGAATTTGCGGTCTTCGCCGTTCATCATGTTCAGGCGTTTCTCGTTGATCAGCATGGTCTGGTGCTTCTGCCACTCATCCCAGGCCTTCTGCGAGATGTGCTCGTAGATGTCCTGGCCCTTGGCACCGGGGTAGGGCGGGCGTGGCAGGCCTGGCAGTTCTTCGTTGTACTTGCGGCACTTCACGGTGCGGGTCATCGGGGGTCTCCTGCAGTCAATTCGTCGGCCACGCGTGCGAGCAGCTTCTTGACCGGGGCTGCGAGGCCCAGGCGCGGCGGGGTGGCGAGGTTATACCAGAGCCAGTCGGGCTCGGCCACGTGCGAGCCGAGCGGGTCGACACGCACCAGCCACGGCTCGATCGCCAGCTGAAAGTGGCTGAAGGTGTGGGTCAGGCCTTGCAGCGCCTGGCTTTGGGTCATGCGCAGGCCGTGCTGGTAGGCGAGGTCGTCGAGCTGCGCCAGGCTGTCGAGCTCCGGCAGGCTCCACAGGCCACCCCACAGACCGCTGGAGGGGCGGCGGTAGAGCAGGATGGCGCCTTCGTTGTTGGTCAGCAGCGGCATCAGCGTCTTGCGCTGGGGCAGGGCCTTGCGCGGCTTGGGTTCTGGGTAGCGTTTCTCGTCGCCGAGCAGGTGCGCCTCGCAGCCCTGTTGCAGCGGGCAGATCAGACAACTGGGCTTGCTGCGGGTGCACAGCGTGGCGCCCAGGTCCATCATCGCCTGGGTGTAGTGGTTGACCCGGGTCATGGGGGTGAAGCGCTCGGCTGCGGCCCACAGCGCATTGGCCACCTTGGGCTCGCCGGGGTAACCGGCCTGGGCGGTGAAGCGCGCCAGGACGCGCTTGACGTTGCCGTCGAGGATCGGCGCGCGGATGCCCATGCTGATGCTGGCGATGGCGCCTGCGGTGGAGCGGCCGATACCGGGCAGCTCGGTCAGGGCCTCGACGCTGCGTGGGAACTCGCCGTCATGCTGGGCGACGACGATCTTCGCCGCCTTCTGCAGGTTGCGCGCGCGAGTGTAGTAGCCCAGGCCCGTCCACAGGTGCAGTACTTCGTCCTCCGGCGCTTCGGCCAGAGCCTGCACGGTGGGCAGGGCCTGCATGAAGCGGTCGAAGTAGTTGAGCACGGTACTGACCTGGGTCTGCTGCAACATGATTTCCGACACCCACACCCGGTAGGGAGTGATGCCCTGTTGCCAGGGCAGGTCGTGGCGGCCGTGCTGATCGAACCACGTCAGCACGGCGCTGGAGAACTGCTGGGGGCTCATCGTTTGAACAGCCCCTTGAGCGCATCTTTCAATTCTGGGCTCACCTTGTCGCCGAGTTTTTCATCGAGCTTTTCGTCGATCTTGTCTTTCAGGCGGTTGCCGGCAAGTTTTGCGGCAACCTTGCCCAGGCCGTCCTGGTCCAGGCGGCAGGCCTTGGCCCCCAGCTCGAGCGGGCCGCGGCAGCGCAGCGGCACTTCGACGCCGACATAGCGCTCATTGACCTGGCAGGCCGGGTCGGGCATGGCGCGCTGGTCGCCTTCGACCATCACGCCGACGCCGTAGTCCATGCCCAGCACGCGCAGGTCCAGATCGCCCTGTCCGTTCACGGTCAGGCCCGGGATGCGCACCTTGAGGTCGGGGTTGCTGGCCACGCCATTGCGCACCACCAGCGTGCCGCGCAGCTCCTGGAAGGGCGTGTCCTTGGCCCGTGGCTCGCCGCTGAGCTGCTTGCGGTTGAGGGTGGCGATGGCCTGGCACAGCTGCTGTTCGAGGTTGGCGTTGACCAGCACACCGTCGTTGATGGTGAAGCTGGCGTTGCCGTTGAGCGTGTCGATCAGGGCCTTCTGGCTGTTGCCGGTGGCGGTCAGGTCGCTGGACAGCGTCAGCAGGCCTTTGACCGGCGGCGCCTGATCGGGGCTTTCACGCTTGATGAAGTGCTCGACCGGCACCCGGTTGATGCGGGTGTTCACCCCCAGTTGCGGCACGGCAGGGCGCACATCGACCGTACCCTTGGCCTCGAAGGTGCCGTTGTACAGGCCGCCGCGCAGGGTCTCCAGGGTGACCAGGCCGCCTTGGCCGTTGGCCTTGAGCTGTGCATCGGTGATCGGCAGCTTGTCGAGGGTCAGGGTGCCGAACGACAGGTCGGCCTGCAGGTCGAGGGCGCGCAGGCGATCGACCGGCAGCAGCTTGTCGGTGCTCCAGGCTACTTGAGTGGGGGCGCTGGGCAGTGGCGAGGTACCGGCACCTGCGATCGCACTGGCCTCCTGCTGCTTGACCTCGGCCTGGCGTGCGGCCTTGGCACCCTTGGCTTCTTCGCTCTTGGCCGGCAGGTAGCGATCGGCGTTGAGCGTGTCGCCCTTGAGCTGGAGGCGCAAGGCTTGCTTGGCGAAGTCTTCGACGGCGACGCGGCCGGTGAAGGTGCTCTGGTCGAGTTTCACCGCCAGGTCTTCCATGGCGATGGAGTTCTGGGTGCCTTGCAGGCGGCCGACCAATTCCAGCTTGGCGAAGGCGGTCGGGTCGGCGGTTGCCGGCAGCGGATGGCCGATGCCGTCGAGGAAGGTGCGCAGGTCGAACTGGGCGATGGACAGCCCGCCGCTGAGTTGTGGTGCCTTGTCCAGGTCGCGCAGGCTCAGCTCGCCGAGGGCGCGCAGCTGGTTGGCCGAGACCTTCAGGCCGCTCCAGGACGCGACGTTGGCGCCCAGGTCGACCAGCACCTGGCCTTGGGCGGCGAAGGTCACGGTCTTGCCAGCGGTCGGCTCGCCCGAGGTTTCGCCAGACAGGCGCATGTCTTCGAGGCTGTAGCGCTTGAGCTTGCGGTCGAAGCGCAGATCGCCGACCAGTTCGGTACGGGCCTTGATGTTCGGCTCACTGGCGCTGAGGAAGGCGCTGGCCTTGATCGGGGTGTTGACCCCGTCGTGGATGGGGCCGCTGCTCAACTGGATGCTTTCGGCGCCATAGCTTTTGCCGCTCTGCTCGTCGGTGAACTGCACCCGAGCGTTGTTGACGGTCAGGCTGTCGATGTCCAGTTTCACCGTGCGTTCGTTGCTGGCTTGCGCTTGGGTCGCTGTCGGGGTGCCATCGGCAGCCGGGGGCGGCGCATCAGGGCTGGCGTTCGGGTCGGGGAGCGGCTTGCCGATATCCTCCCAGTTGCCATGACCGTGTTCGTCGCGCAGAAGCGTAAGGTTCAAGCCCTCGATGCGCACATCGCTCATCTGCACCTCGCGGCGCAGCAGCGGCAGAGCGCGCACCGACAGGCCGAGCATCTGCAGGTCGGCGAACGGCTGCTTGGGGTTGTTCAGCGTGGCGATGCTCGCCTCGTGCAGTTCCAGGCCCAGCCATGGGAACAGGCTCCAACCGATGTCACCGTTGAGGGTGAGCTCGACGTGGGCCTTGTTGCGGGCCAGCTGGCGGATTTCGTCTTTGTAGTCGTTGGGATCGAAGAGGTGGGTCAGGGCGAAGCCCAGCGCCACGATGATCAGCAACAACCCGAGAAGTCCCAGCCCCAGGAATTTGCCGAACGCTTTCATGGGCGAGTCCTTGTAGTCCGATAGGTGAATTCAAGCGGCAGAGTATAGCGCCGTGACCATCGCTTCTGAGTATCGCTTCGACAGTTATGGTCAGGGCAGTTCCACGCTTGGGTCTCTTTGGCCTCATTCGCGGGCAAGCCCGCTCCCACGGAAGCCCGCGAAAAGGTCACTGCCGATCGCAAACGGTTGCGCATCCGACCTGTACCGGTTCAGTTTTATGAAAAATAACGATGTCAGATTGATCTCACCGTCATCTTATGCTGGTAACCTTGCGCAGCTTCCGGAGTGACCGCGACCTATTGTCGCGGGGCGACGACGCCGAAAACGGTGCCAATTTCGCCTTGTGTGCCGCGAAAAAGCCAAGGATCCGGTCCGAAAGCGCAGTCTACCTATAAAAGGATCGAATCCATGAATAGCAGCATTACGGCAGGAGCAGCGGCGAGCGCGCCGGGCTTCCTGTCCAAGGAGCGCATCATCGCCCGGCCGGGGTTCAATCGCTGGTTGGTTCCACCGGCCGCCCTGGCCATTCACCTGTGCATCGGCATGGCCTATGGCTTCTCGGTGTTCTGGCTGCCCCTGTCCCAGGCCATCGGCATCACCGCACCGGTCGCTTGCTCGCCTGACATGGGCTTCATCGCCCGCCTGTTCAGCGCCGACTGCGACTGGCAGATCTCGATGCTCAGCTGGATCTACACCCTGTTCTTCGTCTTCCTCGGCTGTTCGGCCGCCGTGCTGGGTGGCTGGCTGGAACACGCCGGCCCGCGCAAGGCCGGCCTGGTATCGGCGCTGTGCTGGTGCGGTGGCCTGCTGATCTCGGCAATCGGGGTGAAGACCCATCAGCTGTGGCTGATGTGGCTGGGTTCGGGTGTGATCGGCGGCATCGGCCTGGGGCTGGGCTATATCTCGCCGGTCTCCACGCTGATCAAGTGGTTCCCGGACAAGCGCGGCATGGCCACTGGCATGGCGATCATGGGCTTCGGCGGCGGCGCCATGGTCGGTGCACCGCTGGCCACTGCGCTGATGGGGCACTTCGCCAACGGCCAGGAAGTCGGCGTATGGCAGAGCTTCGTCGCCATGGCGGCCATCTACTTCGTGTTCATGACCGCTGGCGCCCTGGCTTACCGCGTGCCGCCGACCGGCTGGAAGCCTGAAGGCTGGACGCCGCCGGCGAAGAAGGCCAACGCCATGGTCACCGACCGCCACGTGCACGTCAGCGTAGCCTGGAAGACCCCGCAGTTTGCGCTGGTCTGGCTGGTCCTGTGCCTGAACGTCTCGGCCGGTATCGGCATCCTCGGCATGGCCTCGCCGCTGCTGCAGGAAGTGTTCGGCGGCAAGCTGCTGGGCAACGACCTGAGCTTCAGCGAGCTGAACGCCGCGCAACTGGCGCAGATCGCTGCCATCGCTGCCGGCTTCACCGGCCTGCTCAGCCTGTTCAACATCGGCGGGCGTTTCTTCTGGGCATCGTTCTCCGACTATATCGGGCGCAAGAACACCTACTTCGCCTTCTTCGCCATCGGTGTGGGCCTCTACACCCTGGTGCCGAACATGGGCCATATCGGCAACGTGGCGCTGTTCGTGGCGGCGTTCTGTATCATCCTGTCGATGTACGGCGGCGGTTTCGCCACCGTTCCAGCCTACCTGGCCGACCTGTTCGGCACGCAGATGGTCGGCGCCATCCACGGTCGCCTGCTGACCGCCTGGGCTGCGGCCGGCGTGCTGGGCCCGGTGTTGATCACCTACCTGCGCGAATCGCAGCTGGCGGCAGGTGTGCCGCGCGCGGCAGCCTACGACATGACCCTGTACATCCTCGCCGGCCTGCTGGTGCTGGGCTTCATCTGCAACCTGCTGGTGCGCCCGGTGGCCGACAAGTACTTCATGACCGACGCCGAGCTCGCTGCCGAGCGCGCGCTGAGCCACGACAAGGGCGCCGATGGCGCGCAGGCGCTGGAGTGGCATGCCGCTCCGGGCAGCCTGCCGCTGGTGCTGCTGGCCTGGGCCGTGGTGGTGATTCCGCTGGCCTGGGGCGTGTGGATCACTCTGCAGAAGACGGCAGTGCTGTTCCACTGATGCACTGATTTGCCGGGCCTGAAAGGGCCCTTTCGCGGGCAAGCTCGCTCCCACAAGGGCAAAAGGACCCTGTGGGAGCGAGCTTGCCCGCGAATGCTTTGTGCTGCCACACGTCATCCGCGTTTCAAGCCGGCGCATTCTGGGCCTATAATGGAGCCCTTTTCGCCCAATGATTTTGCGGAGCTGGTGATGGTCGAACGTAAGGCTTCCGTCGAGCGCAATACCCTGGAAACCCAGGTCAAGGCCTCGATCAACCTGGATGGCACCGGCAAGGCCCGATTCGATATCGGTGTGCCTTTCCTTGAACACATGCTCGACCAGATCGCCCGGCACGGGCTGATCGATCTGGACATCGAATGCAAGGGCGACCTGCATATCGACGATCACCATACCGTCGAAGACGTCGGTATCACCCTCGGCCAGGCCTTCGCCAAGGCCATCGGCGACAAGAAGGGTATCTTCCGCTACGGCCACGCCTACGTGCCGCTGGACGAAGCGCTGTCGCGCGTGGTCATCGACTTCTCCGGCCGTCCCGGCCTGCAGATGCATGTGCCGTTCACCCGCGCCTCGGTGGGCGGTTTCGACGTCGATCTGTTCCAGGAGTTCTTCCAGGGCTTCGTCAACCACGCCCTGGTGACCCTGCACATCGACACGATTCGCGGTCACAACACCCATCACCAGATCGAAACCGTGTTCAAGGCCTTCGGCCGCGCCCTGCGCATGGCCGTGACGCTCGATGAGCGCATGGCCGGCCAGATGCCGTCGACCAAGGGATGCCTGTGATGCAGACTGTCGCCGTCATCGACTATGGCATGGGCAACCTGCACTCGGTGGCCAAGGCCCTCGAGCATGTGGGCGCTGGCAAGGTGCTGGTCACCAGCGACGCTGCGGTGATCCGCGAAGCCGATCGCGTGGTGTTTCCAGGCGTCGGCGCTATCCGCGACTGCATGGCCGAGATCCGTCGCCTGGGCTTCGACAGCCTGGTGCGTGAAGTCAGCCAGGACCGCCCCTTCCTCGGCATCTGCGTCGGCATGCAGGCGCTGCTCGAGCACAGCGAGGAGAACGAAGGCGTCGACTGCATCGGCCTGTTCCCCGGCCAGGTGCGCTTCTTCGGCAAAGGCCTGGAGGAAGACGGCGAGCACCTGAAGGTGCCGCACATGGGCTGGAACGAAGTCAGCCAGTGCATCGACCACCCGCTGTGGCACGACATCCCGGACCGCGCGCGTTTCTATTTCGTGCACAGCTACTACATCAATGCCGGCAAGCCGGGCCAGGTGGTCGGTCGCGGCCACTATGGCGTCGACTTCGCCGCTGCGCTGGCCGACGGCTCGCGCTTCGCCGTGCAGTTCCACCCGGAAAAGAGCCACACGCACGGCCTGCAGCTGCTGCAGAACTTCGTCGCCTGGGACGGGCGCTGGTAAATGAGCAGGTCGAAGACCAAGGCCCCGGTCATCACCCTGGCCCCCGAGCAGGAGCGCGAGGCGCTCGATGTGCTCAAGCGCTTCCTTGAAGAGCGCTTCGAGCTGACGCTCGGTTCGTTCGAGGTGGCCGAGGTCCTCGAGTTGTTCAGCAAGGAAATTGCACCCCATTACTACAACAGGGCGATTGCCGATGTTCAACTGCACCTCAAGGAGCGGTTCGAGAGCATCGAAAGCGACCTGTGGGCGCTCGAGAAGCCCTGAACTCCACCGATTAGAACAGGTTTCCAAGATGCTGATTATCCCCGCTATCGATCTGAAGGACGGTGCCTGCGTGCGCCTGCGCCAGGGCCGCATGGAAGACTCGACGGTATTCTCCGACGACCCGGTGAGCATGGCTGCCAAGTGGGTGGAGGGTGGCTGCCGCCGCCTGCACCTGGTCGACCTCAATGGCGCCTTCGAGGGCCAGCCGGTCAACGGCGAAGTGGTCACCGCCATCGCCAAGCGCTACCCGAACCTGCCGATCCAGATCGGCGGCGGCATCCGTTCGCTGGAAACCATCGAGCACTATGTCAAGGCTGGTGTCAGCTACGTGATCATCGGCACCAAGGCGGTCAAGCAGCCTGAGTTCGTCGCCGAGGCCTGCAAGGCGTTCCCGGGCAAGGTCATCGTCGGCCTGGACGCGAAGGACGGCTTCGTCGCCACCGACGGCTGGGCCGAAGTGAGCTCGGTACAGGTCATCGACCTGGCCAAGCGTTTCGAGGCCGATGGCGTCTCGGCGATCGTCTACACCGATATCGCCAAGGACGGCATGATGCAGGGCTGCAACGTGCCCTTCACCAAGGCCCTGGCCGAAGCCACCTCGATCCCGGTGATCGCCTCGGGAGGCATTCACAACCTGGGTGACATCAAGGCCCTGCTGGACGCCAAGGCCCCGGGCATCATCGGCGCCATTACCGGGCGTGCCATCTACGAAGGCACCCTCGATGTCGCCGAGGCCCAGGCCTTCTGCGACAACTACCAAGGCTGAGGACTGAACCATGGCACTGGCCAAGCGCATCATCCCTTGCCTGGACGTGGACAACGGCCGGGTGGTCAAGGGCGTCAAGTTCGAGAACATCCGTGATGCGGGTGATCCGGTGGAAATCGCCCGTCGCTACAACGAGCAGGGCGCCGACGAGATCACCTTCCTGGACATCACCGCCAGTGTCGATGGCCGTGATACCACCCTGCATACCGTCGAGCGCATGGCCAGCCAGGTGTTCATCCCGCTGACCGTCGGGGGTGGCGTGCGTACCGTGCAGGATATCCGCAACCTGCTCAACGCTGGTGCCGACAAGGTTTCGATCAACACCGCTGCGGTGTTCAACCCTGAGTTCGTTGGCGAAGCTGCCGACCGTTTCGGTTCGCAGTGCATTGTCGTGGCCATCGACGCCAAGAAGGTTTCTGGCCCAGGCGAAACGCCGCGCTGGGAAATCTTCACCCATGGCGGGCGCAAGCCTACCGGCCTGGATGCGGTGGAGTGGGCGAAGAAGATGGAAGATTTGGGCGCCGGCGAGATCCTGCTGACCAGCATGGACCAGGACGGTATGAAGAATGGCTTCGACCTGGGCGTGACCCGTGCCATCAGCGACGCGCTGGGGATTCCGGTGATTGCCTCCGGTGGCGTGGGCAACCTGCAGCACCTGGCCGACGGGATTCTGGAAGGGCATGCCAGTGCGGTACTGGCGGCGAGCATCTTCCACTTCGGCGAGTACACGGTGCCAGAGGCGAAGGCCTACATGGCGTCGCGCGGGATCGTCGTACGCTGAATCAGTGATTGGGGCTGCTTTGCAGCCTTAGCGGGGGAAAAAACTCCCCCAAAAGGTGGGAAACATATGGGAGGGGGAGTGGCCGCCAAAGGAAAAAAAAA